>JBCCFA010000537.1:0-2912 GCA_039029975.1 Pseudomonadota bacterium | reverse complement strand
CAATGATAGGACTCTATATTACCGTGCCGAGCTTGTATCCCACTCGGATTAGGAATACCGGTACTGGTTGGGCATTGGGAATTGGTCGATTGGGCGCTGTAATCGGCCCCTATGTGGCAGGCGTGTTGATCGGTCTAGGTTGGGACCGTGGTGCTTTGTATTTCGCGATGGGTACCCCGCTACTTCTTTCTGCGGTAGCGTTACTGTGGATTGGTGCGGCTGTGAGATCTGAAAATTAAACGACAATTGGCAAATAAGGTTTATATCAAAGTTCATCCGCCACTAAGAAATACCGTCGATAATACATTCTTAGGCGATACAAACTTAGGCGATACAAACGTCAGCTAGAAATAAAACAATTTAACGGAAACGTCGCCCGGTGACACTAACGCCTCCTTAAAGCTTAGTTCGTCGTACTTACTCTTCGCATTAGATGTGCCGTAACCTTCTTTTGGGATATCCCCTTCCATTCTTAAATCATAGTCACCGTCTTCGTCGTGGAGAATGGAAATTGCATAAGGACCGTCATCTAACGCTGGGAAAAGGATTTCCACTGAACCGGGGGTCGCAAAAACTTCTTGGTACCCTGCTGCGCGTTCGAAATCGACCGTAGCATAGGCATCCGCATCATCGAAAGCGAGCACAAGCAACTTGCCGTTCGCATTTCTGATGCCCTTTACGGTTACTCGCAATGAATCGGTAACGTTGCTCGAATCGACGCTTGTCTGTTGTTGTGCTGAAAAGGTGTATCTACCTGCTTGCGATGCCAGCCACGCACCGCAGATAAAAATCGTCGCCGTAATCAATAGTTGAACCGCGATAATAGTTTGCTTACCCATCTTGAGCGCTCGTTTCTGACGGATACCAGCCGGGGGGCGAAACCCATAGCAGCATCTTATTCTTGAGCCCCGAAATCTTCTTCTGATCACGAACTAACTGAAGGAACCCACAAAACCAAATTTTCAGCGGGTTAATCGTCGTCACAGGTTCCGTTAGTCCATAGACAACTCTTTCCTCCTCGTTGGCAAACGTGCCGAACCACCGATCCCAGATAATGAATATGCCACCGTAGTTGGTGTCGAGATATTTTTCATTCGACCCATGATGAACGCGATGGTGGGATGGCGTATTGAATATGGCCTCCAGCGGCTTGGGCAATTTTCTTATCGCCTCTGTATGCAACATTGTTTGAAATAGCTGCACAAACATTTCAGCAAAGAAAACAACAACAGGATTAAACCCAAGTATGACCAAGGGCAAATGAAAAAATACTGGCCATAGGCCATCTAATGGACCAAACCGATAAGCAACGGAAATATTAAAGTGCGGGGACGAGTGATGAACAGCGTGTGTTGCCCACGCGACGTTCACGCGATGCGTAAAACGGTGCTCCCAGTAATACGCCAAATCAGCGAGCAAAACACAAATAGAAATAGATACCCAATTGATTTCAATATCGAGTACCGCGTACTCTTGGAAATATGCGTATGCGCTCAAATAAAATGCACCCAAAAGTCCGTAACTAAAGGCGATGTACATTGCTAAGGTTACGAAATTTGCGACGGTATCGCCGACTAAAGCCCGACTAATTTGCTTTTTGAACCCGTATCGAACTAATTCGAATACCAGGAATGCGATCGATACGGTGAAGAACCAATCGCCAATATAAGATTCCCATCCGTAAACCTCATCGAGCGACATCGTGAAGAACCAGTAATCGAAGACCGTGAAGTCGTTATTCATTGTTGGGTGTTTCCTCGCGTTTAGGTATCGCGATTGCGAAGCAACCGTATTAGCGGTTGGATTTGAGAAAAATCGGCATTGCTTTTTTGGGTTGCTGTTCGTTCATTTTCCAATACCGCACCTTTAACTCATAGATAGTCTTCGGCTAAGGATGGCTCGATTCAATCATCTGCTCGCCGTCGCTAAAGGTATCAAAAAAATTGGGTCGATTTCGTAGGGGTCAGAGATCTCAACAGCTCTGTGTTTGACCTGCGTAGGGGAAGAGTACGCAAATTTTACTAATTAGCAGTTTCAAGGCCCAAAAATAGGGGTTCTTCTTCATGGCTAGCTTTATTCAACTCATGTACCGTTCAAGCCATAACCCAATCCTATTCGACGGTAGCGGTATGTTTTTACAAATTATTGCCAGCGTGGCCATCGCGCTAATACTTTTGCCTTTACCTACGGCAGCGGAAGATTTACGCACCGGGGATACTGGCAGTAATGCCCCATTCTCAAACTATCAACCGTCACTTGCCGTTAATTACTATGTCCCACAG
Source organism: Pseudomonadota bacterium (assembly GCA_039029975.1). GTDB lineage: Bacteria > Pseudomonadota > Gammaproteobacteria > JBCCFA01. Next base: position 630 of record JBCCFA010000537.1, on the reverse strand, counting down.
TTTGGTGACTTTCCGTCGCGCGATTCAACGGTTGTGTCTCCGTTCTATACGCTGGGCATGTTGCGCCCCTCTGCGGCGCGACTGGTTGGCCCAACAGTAGCGCAAGGTTTTGAATTTTATAATGCAAGCAATCCCCCATTATTTTCGCTTTTTGGCACGCAGTAAGGCGGCAACGGACAGTCAACCTTCGGTATGCCAGACCTAGTTGAGCGCGCACCTAAACACACAGGATTATTGGGCGGTTCGCTAGGTACTCTTCAAGGTTCAAGCAACGTCACGTTGAATACTTCTCAACTTCCACCGCATACTCATAAATATGATCACCAGGGCGTTTCGTTAACCACCGGCATGTCTGGACTCGGACAACCGTTTCTTAATGAACAACCCACGCAGAATTTGAATTACCTTATTAATACCGGTGGACAAAATCCAGCGGATGCCGACTCTGGCGTAACCTTCCTCGGGCAAGTCGTGCTGTCGGGTCTTAATTTTGCGCCAAGCGGCTGGTCATTTGCTGACGGGCAATTACTTAACAAACATAGTAACCAAGACTTGTATAACTTAGTCGGTACGACTTTTGGCGGAGATGGCGTCTCGACCTTTGCCCTCCCCGACCTGCGAAACCGGGTT
>JBCCFA010000536.1:0-2923 GCA_039029975.1 Pseudomonadota bacterium | reverse complement strand
GATCGAAACAAACGTCCTAATATCGGTATTGAACTCAGGCCCTTGAGTCCAGAGATGTCTTCGGAGATTTCTTGGTTAATCAACCCCGACATCACCAATGTTTCGCCAGAACTCATACTGATATCGGCTGAGGTACGCCGAGTTAAAAATCCCGGCACGCCACCAACCGTTACGGAGTTATCTACGGCACTGATTTCCGTTTGGACGGTCGCCATAATGTTGCCGTTTAGATCAACCTCCGGTTGAATGTTCAGCAGGATGCCGAATTCTTTAAACTCGACGGCGGCGCTTGTTGGCGTGACTATTTCAATTGGAATCTCACCGCCGGCAAGAAAATCCGCTTCGCCGCCGCTACGTGCAACAAGTCTTGGTGAGGCCAAGATCACGGCGTCGCCAGTGGCTACCGCAAGATTGATTCTTGAGACTATTTCTGTGGCGATACCAAAATAACCAAATGATTGGCGCGCACCGACGGGCCCAGTGGCGAATTGGTCACCGGAAAACGGGTTACCCGTGACAGAAAACCCGGCATTGTCCGCCCGCCCGGATGATCGCTCAGACGCAAAAGCACCGGCGGGCCCGTTGAACAAGCCAACGGTTCCGTCAACGCCACCCCACAGAATACCGAGTTCGTCGAGCGTATTCGTTCGGAATTCGGTAATTTTAATGTTCATCAAGACCATTAACTTGCTGTCTATTTGGAGCTGATCTTTCACAGTGAGATCTAGTATTTCAGGATAGGCGCCGGCCAACGACTCAAGCGCCACACCGACTCCGTCGTCGACCGTGCCGGTTAGCACGATGCGATCGCCGACAAGCTTGATGTTCATCCCAGGGGTGCCGCCAATAATTGCCATTACCTCTGAATATTTGGTCGAAATCGTGAGATCTAAAATTTCGGGGTACGCGCCTTTCACCTGTTCGAGCATCGGAATAAATTCCGACCCGTAGCGCCCAGAAAGGGCAATTCGCGAGCCAATTTTCTCGACAAAGATACCGGTGACCGGCGCCATAATGTCTTCTATTTCCTTTAGCTTCGTCTTAAGGCTACCGACGCCCCGCGAATGCAGAAATTCAAAACCTTCCACGAACACTTCGTAATGAATTTCTTTGCCATCCAGCAGCCAAACGCGCAAGCTACTCACGCCTTCAGCCTCACCGAATACCAGCAGTTGACCATTCTTCAACAAGGAAGTACTCAACATTTCCGCGTTACCAACGGCAACGCGGTCGATGGCCCCCGGCCTTAACGTTTTGACCTCACCAACCCGTAGGTTTATTGAAGCTGCCGAAACTAAGACCGGCAGGACCAATAAAAACAGCCCCGTGATTAGTTTTTTGCTCCGCTTGATTCCCATCTGATGCCCTTTAATCCGCGCTAGTTAAATTAATCCAAGATCGGTAAACGCCCAGACTTCGCGTTACCGTCACTCGGATCACCGCCAGTTATTAGCTTGACGCTATTTACCTGGTCCGCTTTCTGCTCTTGCTTGTTCTCAACCTTATTTTTATTTGCTTCCTTGCCATGAATTCTGCTTGGAATCACGTCACTTGAGGTGCCGCTCTCGTCGTCGAATTCAATGACACGTCCACCCTGAGGGGGGCGTTCAGGCATTTGACCTTCTACTTGCTCTACCGTATCGGCGACAGTGTTTAACCCTGACAGCATCAGTATCGGTAATAGCAACATTCGAATACGCTTCGCTTTGCGCATCATTCTGAGGCCGGTAAAAACGTCGATTTGGCGACCCCATCTGTGCTGTCGCCACCAATGATGAGATCAACCGCACCACCAGCATCGTCAGCTAAAGCGAGTTGACCATCCTCCCCGACCTCAATCGAATCTGGATCAACAATGTTGCCGTTGGCGTCGACGATTTCGCCATTTTCATTGACGCTCAAACCAAGCTCGGCGAGCTTCTCGGCGGACAATATTTTGCCGTCGGTGGTCATCGCTAGATTATTGGGGTCAACGACATTGCCGTCTTTATCAACGATCTCACCGTTCTCATTAATCGTTAAACCGGCTTCCGCAAGCTGTTCTTTCGTCAACAACTTCCCGTCCTCGGTCATTACCAACTTGCCGCCGGTAGCCTTGGCTATGTCAGCAGGGCTTGCGGGATTGCCGTTCTCATCGACGATTTCACCGTTTTCATTAATCTTTAGCCCGGCTTCCGCGAGCTGTTCGGCAGTGAGTATCGTTCCGTCGGCTGCGACAATCATTGAGTTCGGATCGACGACATTGCCGTTTTCGTCGACAATTTCGCCGTTCTCATTGAGAGTCAAACCAGCCGCCGCAAGCTGCTCTTTGGTGATCACCGACCCGTCTGCGGCCCGAACGATTTCGTTCGGGCTAATTACCCGACCGTTTTCATCGACAATTTCGCCGTTCTCGTTCACCGTTAATCCGGCTGCCGCCAAGTCGGCCTTATTCAACACCGTGCCATTTTCAGTAATGACGATATCGTTAGCGTCAACAACGTTACCGTTAGCATCAACGATTTGGCCTTTTTCGTTCACGCTATAGCCCGCTGCGGCCAGGGCTTTTTTATCAATAATTTTTCCGTCTGCGTTAACCACAATATCTTTGGGATCAACAACGTTACCGTCTTTATCAACGATTTCGCCGTTTTCGTTTATCGTGTAACCGGCCTCCGCGAGCTGACGCGCGCTTAAGATAGTGTTGCCGTCTGCATCCACCAGGTTGCCTGCGGAATCCGTGCCGGCCGGAACGGATAGCCTTGAGTTTTGCTCCTCCGCCGCAGTAGCCATACGGCTCGCATTGGCAAAGAGATCGTCGGCAGAGACGCCAGAGAAATCTGCCAAGCTCGTATCGTCTCTATTACGCAAATAAGCGATCAAATCCCCTTTGTCCTCGGCGGCCGACAGGAGCGCCGCTTGTCTTGGGTAAACATCAATCGTG
>JBCCFA010000535.1:0-2941 GCA_039029975.1 Pseudomonadota bacterium | reverse complement strand
TTTAAGGCGTGGAATACTTCCGCGCCGTAACGTAACGCTTCGGAGAAACTCGGCGCTCCCACCGGCAGAATCATAAATTCCTGCAGATCAACGTTGTTACTTGCATGCCAGTGCCTATGATGAACATCATCAATGGCGGTGCGCATGCAAGTAACAACGTTGATCTGCAGGAATTTATGATTCTGCCGGTGGGAGCGCCGAGTTTCTCCGAAGCGTTACGTTACGGCGCGGAAGTATTCCACGCCTTAAAATCGGTACTCTCTGCGCAAGGCGCAGTGACTGCAGTGGGGGATGAGGGTGGCTTCGCACCCGATTTGCCATCAAACAAAGCGGCCCTCGATCTTATCGAGCAAGCTGTAACGAAAGCAGGTTTTAATCTTGGAAGCGATATCCTGTTAGGTCTGGATGTTGCGAGTTCGGAATTTTATATTGACGGTCAATATGTTCTTGCCTCGGAAGACTTGCGCCTCTCGAGTGAGCAATTCGCCGATATGCTAGCCCAATGGGTGGATGACTATCCTATTATTTCGATCGAAGACGGCATGGATCAAAACGATTGGTCGGGATGGCAGGTATTGACCGACAAAGTTGGCAAACACACGCAGCTGGTTGGTGACGATTTATTTGTTACAAATACCGAAATACTCAAGCGCGGAATCGATGAGAGTATTGCCAATTCAATCTTAATTAAGGTTAACCAAATCGGCACGTTGAGCGAGACCTTCGAGGCGATTAACATGGCGCGTGCGGCCAACTACACCGCCGTGGTCTCACATCGGTCCGGAGAAACTGAGGATACAACTATCGCGGATCTAGCGGTTGCCTATGCGACCGGTCAAATTAAAACGGGGTCTATGTCGCGATCGGATCGGATCGCAAAATACAATCGACTGTTGGTTATCGAAAACGAGCTTGGCGCTGACGCCATTTATCCTGGCATGGACGCTTTTTACAATATCGCACGGGGCTAGACTGCGATTGCGCGCGTTAATCCTCTGTCTAGTGTTGGCGCTAATTTGTTCGCAGTTGGTGCTTTGGTTTAGCAAGGGCGGCATCCGCGACGTGAGTGCGATGCGCGCCCAGGTAGAGCAGCAACGCCTGGACATTGTCGCCCTTAAAGAACGCAACCAGAGTCTGGCGGCCGAAGTCCTAGACCTTAAAGAAGGTTTGGAGGCGATTGAAGAGCGCGCGCGTAGTGAGATGGGGATGATTAAAGAAGGCGAAGTGTTTTATCAGGTCATTGAGTCGGCAAACGGCGCCAATGCAGATATCGCCAACGAAAATGAATAAACTCGGATGAGATAGTCCACCATGCCGCAAGCGATTTATGCCGTCGTGCCAGCCGCTGGCGTTGGCCGCCGCATGCAAAGCGATACGCCAAAACAGTACCTGATACTGAATGACAAACCGGTAATCGAGCATACGGTTACACGACTTGCTTCGATCTCCCGTATCGTGAATATCGTTGTCGTTGTCGCGGAACACGATTCGGTATGGCCACAACTTGAGATCAGTAAGCATTCAAAGCTACTGACAGCGCCCGGCGGTGACGAACGGTGCCACTCGGTGTTGAATGGTCTGAAGATCTTGGATTCAGCATCGCAGGACAGCTGGGTTTTAGTCCACGATGCGGCGCGACCCTGCGTACGGCCGTCAGATGTCCAAAATATGATCGATAAACTCCAAACACATGATGTGGGCGGCATCTTGGCGTCTCCGGTGGGAGATACGCTTAAAAAATCATCTGATAATCAAATTATTGAAAAAACAGTAGACCGAGACGGCATGTGGCGCGCATTTACACCGCAGATGTTTCGCTTAGGCGTCTTAAGACGCGCTTTAGAGCATGCGCTCGAAGAAAATCAACTGGTGACAGACGAAGCGCAGGCGATCGAAAGCCAAGGTCTTAAACCGGTGCTCGTAGAAGGGAGTGCGGATAACATTAAGATTACGCAACCCGCCGACCTGTCGTTAGCAGCGTTATACTTGCAGCAACAAGGCTTTTAATAAACCTAGCGAGCTAAATACAGGAATCCTTATGCGAATTGGGCAAGGTTACGACGCGCATCGCTTTCAAGCCGGGGAGTACGTGGTCCTCGGAGGCGTGAAAATACCGTTTGACCGAGGCTTGGCCGCGCACTCCGATGGCGATGTACTCATCCACGCCGTCTGCGACGCGATACTTGGTGCCTTGGCGCTGGGCGATATCGGCAAACACTTTCCTGATACCAGCGAGGAATACCGAGGAGTTGATTCGCGCACCTTACTAAGCCATGTGACCAAGCTGATGCAAGAAAGGGATTTTTCCGTGGTAAATATCGACGCCACGTTGATTGCCGAAAAACCCAAAATGGCGCCTTTCATCGACGAAATGCGTGGCAACATCGCTAGCGACACCGCCGCGACACTCGGACAGGTGAGCGTAAAAGCAACAACCACGGAAAAGATGGGTTTCACCGGGCGTGGTGAAGGTATTGCCGCAACTGCGGTCGTATTGTTGGATGGCCCAAGTTCAGCACTAGCGCAATAAAACGTATAAGGCGCCGGTGCCGCCATCAACCGGCCTGGCCGTTGTGTAGGCCGCAACATCGTCCCTTAAAGCTAACCATTTAACGACTTTCGGTTTCAGCACCGGCACTTTACCGGGAGAGCGGTGACCTTTGCCGTGTACGACCCTTACGCATTGGTAGTTATTTCGATGTGCGTACGCGAGGAAATTAGATAAAGCTTCCTTAGCCTCGGCTGCGGTATGACCATGCAGATCAATTTCCGCTTGCACCGAAAGCTGGCCTCGGCGCAATTTTCGCATTACGGTTCGCGGAATTTCTGGCCTTCGAAACGACGCTTCGTCGCCATATTCGAGTTCGGCGGTGATGGGATCATCTTCCGCCATCTCACGCAATACGTCGATCTCGTCCAATTCAGATTGGCGCGCAATGGG
>JBCCFA010000534.1:0-2956 GCA_039029975.1 Pseudomonadota bacterium | reverse complement strand
GAGACACCAGCAAACTAGCGAATCTTGCCGTCACTTCCTCCTCAGCATCGTCGACATCACCACCGTCAGATACGGCGATTCTAGCGAGCGGTGACGACCGTGCGAAGGACAAACCCGATGGTGTTGTATCGGACAATGGCCTTCAGTCATAAATGAAACCGCTGGCTCGGGCAACCATGAACCGACATAGATCTCGCGATGCCTTTTGTTGCGCCGAAGCTTATCGAGACTGAGATTGGCGACTATCTGATTAATGAAGCGCGCGGGGTCAACGATTTCATCCCGATCGCAACGATGCCAGCGGAGCCAGCCGTCTTGTACGATGTCTTCCGCATCCGAAATCGAGCCGGTAATGCGATAAGCGAGCTTGCGCAACCGAGCGTGATCAAATTCCTCAAAATCTGTCATGAGGTCGCCTCAGCATTTTCATAAACGGACTTTGTTACCCGAATTAAGTTCTCGCCCAGCGAAATTTGTGCACAGTGTTGGCCGTGCCCCAGGGCATATTTCATGACTGGGTAGGCTTTGCCGGTTATCAAGGCAATTCCGGCGGCAACAGTACTCGTTGCGCCATGCTCCTCAACCAACCGTTGCCCTAATTCGGCAATAGTGATGTCATGAGTAATGACGGCGCACGCATAATCGTAGTACAGACGCTGTAGAGGCGAGAGTAGTTCCCTTTTTCCAGCCAGCACGGCCGCGAGCATGTCTGGTGGAAGTTCTTCGGATAATGCCATCTCGACGACCAGTTGTGCACACGGTCCGCAGTCTTCGCTGAGGCAACCCAATAGTTTGAAGATATACCAGGCTTCAGTCGGGGTATCGCCGCGAAATTCGGCGAATTCCTGGAGCAGAGAAAAACGACTTATGGCCTCTAGATCCGCGTCCGCAATGTCATGCATATAGCCGCCATCGTAGCGCCATTGTTTTTCGAATGCGCTAATTTCGCGGTGCGCGAGTCGGGTTGCCATTGCTAGAAACCAACTAGGTAGTCGAATTTTTTTACTCACGCTAACCCATAGCGCAGCGCCCGCGGGCAGATAAATGCCGAGAATGTCGGTACCCAGGTGCATTGATTGCGCACCTGAACCGTGATGCGGAATTAGTAGCGTACCGTAAAGATGGAAAAACGCGTGTAGCGACAAAAATCCGGCGCCAATTATTGCCGCGGAGCGCCCCCGAACGGGGTCGAGCAAACGCCAAATTATGCCAACGCCGGCGAGCAGAAACATAAAGCCGATATCAGTGATGAAATGGGCGTTCATCTCGCCAGTTTCTGCTACCCCTGGCACCAAGGCGTACCATTCAGCGGGATTGAAGATCATAAACAAGCCGTTTGTCACTAGATAAAGGATTAAGATAAACGCCAGATAGCACATAAGTCCTCCAATTTGTTTCTTGATTATTGCTAGGACGTTCTGGCCGGCGAATATGTGACAATGATGTTCAGGATATACTGCGAACCTTTTGGGAGTCGTAAAATGAGTAATGAAAACAAAGACAAAGCCGACCATGTATTGCAAAAATTATTCAATCAAAACAGCGATGACCTGTCTTTCTCAGGTAAGTTTGGTGAATACACGGTAAATCACTTGTTTGGTGAGGTATGGCAGGGCGATGAGCTCGCCATCGAAGAACGGTCACTAATTACTTGCACGATCCTAGCTGCCTTGGTGCGCGAGCCGCAGCTTGTGGTCCATTTGAAGGGCGCGAAAAATTTAGGAATTCCTCGCCACAAGATCGAGGCGATGTTAACCCACCTTGCTCATTATGCCGGGTGGCCCGCGGCAGTCACCGGGCATAAGGTGCTAAACGAAGTGTGGCCGGAAGATTCGTGACTCGGAATTCGGAAGCCTACGACCGTTCAGCTAGAGGCCTATCCGGATCTGCCGCATTCGCATTGGTCGCACGAATGGCGTGGCCGCGTTAATTTTTGAGGGTAATTTTCGAATAGCCGAAAAAGTCGCCGCTCTAAACATGGTCACGGTACTAGCGTTTTGCAACCTGCAATTTTAAGCGTCGCCACTCACCAATACGCCGGCCGCAACAAGATCTGCAAGCTCGTTGTCGCTTTTCCCCAGTAGTTCATGAAGCACTTCGCCATTATGCTCGCCAAGTGTTGGGGCGACGTATCCAGGATCAGCCGGGTAGCCGGAGGTTTTGACCGGCATGCCCGGAATTTTGACTTCGCCCGCAATTGGATCTTCAATGGTACGAATCGTGCCGCGTTGCACAAAATGTGGGTGCTCAACTGTCTCTCCCACACTTAAAATAGGGCCGCACGGCACGCCATGTGATTCCATTTTTGCAACTGCGCTTGCGACGTCAGGGAACGACTGCAACCAAGTTTCAATGATAGGCACTAGTTCTTCGAGATGTGCGTATCTATCACTATCAGTTTTGAAGCGCGAATCTTCAGTCAACTCCGGCTGTCCCATCGCGGCACACAGGTCCGGCCAGTGATGCAAAAAACCCATCACCATGACATCGCCGTCTGTTCCCCGATAGACACCCGCCGGGCACACATAACTAATATGGCGACCCGAACGCATCGGAACTTGTTTGCCCTTCGTTGCGGTGTACTGGTGCACATTAAATTCATGATAGTGGTAATAACAATCTAGAAGCGCGATATCCAGGTGCTGTCCTTTGCCAGTGCGTGCACGATTTAACAGCGCCGCTGCAATACCAAATGCTGCTGTTACGCCAGTACTTACGTCACCGATTCCCATTAAAGGAATGTAGGGCGGCTCATCGGCTTCACCAATCATAGAGGTAATTCCGGAATACCCTTGCGCAATAAAATCATAGCCAGGTTTATCGGCTAGAGGACCTGTTTGGCCGAGAGCAGAAATTGAACACAGAATAATATCCGGCTTTATTTCCTGCAGAATGTCATAACCCAAACCCATTTCGTTGATAACCCCAGGTTTGAAGTTTTCGACGACGACGTCGG
>JBCCFA010000533.1:0-2965 GCA_039029975.1 Pseudomonadota bacterium | reverse complement strand
AGGTTAAATCTTCGTGTGTCCGCCCACGGCCTTCTTTATCCGCAAGCGCCTGCCATTCCGTCACTTCTGGCGTGCGGAACTTCGTCATGCTGGTGTCCTCTATCAAACGATGGTAGCCGGCAGCGGTGCGCGGCTTGGTGTCGACAGAAGACTGCGCGCTTCTGCCAGGTACCGGATTATCCGCGGGCGATTATAGCAATATCACACAATGAAGCCGAGAAGGTGACGGCCGGGGCCGTGCGGATTTGAACCACGAAGACGCAACGGAATTGGCACCCCAAAATAGCGGGGCTTTTTTGCGCTGTTTGGCAGCTAGTGACCTTCGGCGGCGATGCGATCTGATTCTATTTGGTATACCGGCTCATCCCCGCGTGGCGAGCGAGTATCCGACATATCGTTGTTTTCGGCAGTTTTCCACTTAGGATCTAGTGTCCATTCGTACGGGAGGTCGATAATTGTCTCCGGCGCGTCGATAGTTTGTAATGCATTTAGGCCATCTCGAACAATGGCCCGTTGATTCGCTTTATCGAATGGTCTGCCGACAGAATGGCCAAGCGGATAATCGGTGAAAACGGCGCGCGGTGGTCGCGCGGCAAGCATAATATCGCGCGCGCTGCCGTAAATTAGCGTGGGAATACCGGCCGCTTCTAAATCTCTTGCTATCAGACTCCCGGTCTGATGACACACGGGTCACATAGGGACCAGTAAAACAGTGTCAACCGCTTGGGATTGGAAACGAGCACGCAAATCAGGAATGGTTTCCTCGCGCACGCGACGTTGAGAATAAACGCCACCCATGCAAGAAAATAAGCTGGGCGCGAGTTCACCAATGGTGCCGTCTTCCTCAGCTTCGCGCAACGCCTCGATGGGGAAAATGCAGTTCGGATCTTTGCGTGGATTCGCTAAGTAGTTTTCCGTGATATGAGAGAAATGAATTTGATCTGTCGGCGTGTTTTTGGGAATTTCTCGTATCGACGTGTCGTCTTTGTAATAGTAGGCGACTTGTCCAACAACGTAGGCGCCCGAAGTAGAAATTACGCCCACCCGACATTCAGAAAGCGGTTTAGTTAGCGGCGTGAACGCCGGCGCGTCTTCCGCGTGATACCAACGATACGGATTGTAACCAAGCGAATTGTACCGCTCGGTAATGTTCGCGATATAGGTTACTGCCTGTTCGTTCACTGATGTCGCTGTCATGATCGTTTGCTCAAGCTAATAAACCAGGAATTTGTGCCTGAATTTCTTCCGGTGTCGTTTTCGGATCAAAGCGTTTTATTACGGTACCGGTCTTATCTACCAAAAATTTAGTGAAGTTCCACGTTATGTCTGTGCTCCCGTCTTCATTGGGTTGAGCGCTACGCAGAATATTGTACAGGTCGCAGGCGTTGTCGCCATTTACCTCGACTTTCGAAAACATGGGAAAATTCACGTCATATTTCGACTTGGCAAAGTCAAGTATCTCGGCATCAGATCCCGGTTCTTGGGCGCCGAACTGATTGCAAGGGAAGCCGAGGACGCTAAATCCCTCTTCCTGCTTTTGTTCTTGAAGGGTACGCAGACCTGCGTACTGACCGGTCAAGCCTCACTGGCTCGCTAAATTAACAATCAACAAGGCTTGTTCGCGGTAATTGCTTAGCGCGACCGGATTGCCTTCGATCGAGTCCATCGTTAGGTCGTAAATTTCAGACATGCTCGCACACTCCCGAAGTCATCGCTTAATGTTTCACATAATGCCACAAAGGTTAGCATATTGGTGTTAAACCGCACTTATCAAAGCGTATTTCAATTGCTGTTCATACCCATTCTTCTTCTGTGTGCAATCGGGTGAGGTGGATCTTCTTCAGCTTCCACTGACCGTTTTCTTTCACATAATCTTCGTGATAGTGGCCCCACCCTTTAAACGCGCAAGTTGGCAAGCGCACGTAATCAAACATTGCCCAAATGGCTTTCGCTGTCGTTGCGCTGGTTAGCTCAATTTCTGGCATAAACCCTTGGTGCATTGATACCGCACCTTCCATGAGTTGACTCACGCCGTCGATCAAGGCTTGTTTTCCATCGCAGCCGATATCGGTTGGTGCATCTGGACTCACCCGCGGCGCGCCCTCATAAAACGCGGAAATATCGTCGGTGAAACAGTCTTTCCAGGCATCCCATTGCTGTGTATCCATCAGTCGGAAATACCGAGACTTTAACTGACGAATAGCTTCAAATTCGTTGTGCGTCTCTAAATCCATCGCTAACTCCCCTTTGCTTAATAAAATTTATACACGATAGCCAAATACAATTTCTACAACTCAGAGTATCTAAGTACACCACAGTTGATTCAAGCGCCAACCGTCGGTTTTCCTGCGGAAAGTAAGCATGCAGCGCAGCGCAACATCTCGATTCGTCACGGCGTATTGATGGCGAATGAACGAGCGACCAAATTTGGACGTTTGCACGTACTCGATATTGAGCTCATCCCATTCGGTAACAAGCTCAGCAAGCTTTGCGAATTCAGCGGCTAAGTTTCGCTGGGTGATTTTGTCATCCAGGTGCGAATTCTCGATAGCGGTGTTTTTTGCACCAGCAAGACCGCTAACGCCGATCTCTGCGAGTAATTGTTCGCTGAATGCACGAATTTCCGTCTCATCGATAAACGGTGCCGTGCTCAGTGTTTCAGTAGAATTTGCGGTCAGATGCCATAGCAAAATGCTCAGTGCGATTGCATTACTAAAGCGAACCCTATCTTTGGATTTTCGTTTTAACGTCATACTAATTGAATCTCTAAACTATCTACGACTCGAAATCGTGAACGGTGGGGACGAATTGTTTTGCTAGCGCGTCGAAATTTTGGAAAACGTTTGAGTAACTGTTCGAATGCGATGGTCGCTTCAATGCGCGCGACCGAATTTCCCGCGCAAGTATGAATACCGTGTGAAAAGGCCAAATGACGATTAGGGGCACGATCAACGACAAACGTGTT
>JBCCFA010000532.1:0-2987 GCA_039029975.1 Pseudomonadota bacterium | reverse complement strand
CGACTTCGTAATTCATATCTTCACCAGCACCCGCCAAAGAAATTTCAATGTGATTTACGCGCTTTGCAGAACCTTCTCCACTTAAATTTTCGCTCGCGATTAAGTTTGCTAGAAACGGTGTGTTTTTCGTGTAAACAGGTTCATCGCCATCGTCTGCTGGAATCATTGTGCTCGAGGCGCCAGCGGCGGTTTTAAATACATCGGTTTCAAACACTTCGTTTTTCCACGTTGCAAAGTCATCTTCGAAAGCGACATCGCAGGCAATTAGATCTCGACAAGGCGTCGCGCCTAATTCAATCATTCGACTATATATATCCGTTGCGCATTTATTAAACTGCGCATAACTCGAATCTCCTAAGCCACAAACACTAAAGTTTAAGCTTGCAGGTAGAGGAGGCGCATCTTCAGCCATAATGCTGGTATAGAAATTTTTTGCATTGTCAGTAGGTTCGCCATCACCAAAGGTTGAGCAGACGATCAACGCGTGATTTAAGCTTGCCATTTCTTCCAAAGAGGTGCTATCAAGTTCATCAATACTGGCTTCAAAGCCTTGTGTTGCGGAATATTTTTTTAACTCTTTTGCTAATACTTCACAGTTACCAGACTGTGAACCATAAAAAACCGATAACGGAGTGCCAGGGGCTTCTTCTTCAGGACCAGCCTGCGCCGCGGCTGCAATGGTGCTAATGCCAGTGAGTAAACCATTTAGCCATTGGCGTTGTTCTAAATCGAACGGTGCGCTTTCTGGTAAATCAATAATCGTGTCGTCTTGAGAACGAGACTCTATAACAGATGATAGTTGTGTAATTAAAGGTTGATTCATACAATCTTTTCCAAAGGATATTATTCTTATGCAAGTAAAATGTTTTGTAGTTGACTTTCATCATGACGATTGGCGAATGTTAGAAAACTTTCATCGCCCTCACGAGAATTTAAATAGTTACTAATGATTTGTTCTGATAATGTTGTTACATCACGTGATGCAATGGGGCCACATAAAAACCGCCCGAGATTTTGATCGTGATCACAGCCGCCACCGATATAGACATCATAACCTTCACTGCCGTCGGTTGCCGTGGTGCCAACCATGCCAATATCGCCAATATAGTGTTGGGCACAGGAGTTTGGGCAACCGGTCAAATGAATGTTAATAGGTTTATCTAATTCAAAGCGTTCTTGAAGATGATCCACGATTGCTTCACCATCTTGTTTTGTGTAAGCGTTAGCGAGCTTGCATCCCCATCTACCTGTGCATGCAACGGCGCCCGCTGCAAAAGCCGTAGCGTTTACATCTAAACCAATCGCTTTTATCGCGGCAACTGCTGCGTCAACATCCGCATCGGCAACATAAGGTATGATAAGGTTTTGCCAAACTGTTAGTCGTACATCATTTGCACCATACTTTTGTGCAATTTTGCCAAGCTCACGCATTTGTTCAGCGCTAAGCCTTCCCATACGCAACGCAATGCCAATATAGTTAAATCCCTCTTGTGATTGCGGATGCACACCGATGTGACCTTGGCGATTAATTGGTGGGCGCGGTGCATCGAACTTTTCAGACAAAGGCAGTAATTTAACGCCACGACCAAACTCATCGAGTTTTTCCTGAATACGTTCGATCGTCCAATCAAACCCATGTGCATCCAGCACGTATTTAAACCGTGCTTTTTTACGATTAGTGCGATCACCGTGTTCAACAAATACACGTAAAATCGCTTCGGAGATTTCAGGTGTGTCTTTAGGACGACAAATAAAACCAGTATCGCGTGCAAAATCTTTGTGACCAGTTATACCGCCTAATGCCAAACGACAATAAAGACCTGGTTCGACGCCTTGATCATTCTCCAAGACTTGCGTAGCAATGTAAGCAACGTCGTTAGTATCCGATACCACAGAAATAGAACCTGCGTTATCAAACGAAATATTAAACTTTCGTGGAATGCCGTGAAGGTCGCGTGTGTTTAAGATTCGATGACTGAGTTGTAATGCATACTTATGCAGATCCATTAATTCTAATGGATCAAAGCCTGCTGTCGGTGTAGCAGTAATATTTCGAGCGCTATCTGCTCCCGTACCTTTACAGCTTAAACCGATATCGTAAAACCACGCGAACATATCCAAAATTTTATTTGGTGGAATTTCGCGTAATTGAAAATTTCCTCGCGTAGTCACATGAGAATAACCACCAGCGATTTCTTCGGCTATTTCACCCAAGCCAATTAATTGGTCGCCGCGTAATTTACATGCTGGGATACGCATGCGAACCATAAAACCTTCCGAGTTTGGCGCAACATTGAATAAACCGTGATGACGAAACATGAAGTTGTTAATTCCTTCAGCAATTTGGTTCGTATCATTGTGTTCAACGATTTGGTCCCAAATATCTAAAGGATGTACTTCATGTTTTTTTTGTTCTTCTTTGCACAAGTCTTCTATCGGCGTTCCATAAACCGTTTCTTCCTCTACCTCTGCCGCCTGGGCAGCTGGGAAGCGCTCAAAGCCCAAGTCCTCGAGCGCACCCACGCCGCCCCTGCCGAGCCGGGTGCAAGACCGCGCCGCCGCGACCTGATCACCCTGCCGCTCGCCTTCGACCGCAACGAGGTGGACGAGAAGCTCTGGGCCATCGACTCCGCCACGCTGCGACCGCGCTTCCAGTCCGACCTGATCGACCAGGAGGATCGCGAGCGCTTCGACCGCGAGATGGAACCGCTGGCCGCGAACGAAGCCATGCTGGTGTACGATCCTTCGACGGCAGAGGTACGCTGCCTCTCGCCCGCGGCCTGGGCGCTCTACGAGCGCTGCGACGGCCAACGCGACGTCGATTCGATTCTCGAGATCTTCCCCCACGAAGCCCACGCCGACGCGAAGGCCTGCTTGGCCGACATGGCCGGCGCGGGACTCTTCGAGGCGGAGCTCATGAGGACCTCCTGACATGAACGAGAAAGAAAACGAGCTGCGCTCCGAGCAGGAGAAAGACACGCGTCCGG
>JBCCFA010000531.1:0-3013 GCA_039029975.1 Pseudomonadota bacterium | reverse complement strand
GGCCGTGATCCGGGCTCGCCTTTCCTTTGCCCTAGTGAGAGCAGCGCTTGCTAGCCTCCGCGCGCGTTTACCGCAAGTCACCCCTGCGTTCGTCTGCAGCGTGTAACGCGAGCCCCACACTGGTTGCGTGCCGGCGGCCCATTTAACCCAGCAACGGGTCGGGAAAGCGTTTTCCGGATTTCACTGTTCGACAATCCTGGTGGGGTCGCCAACACCGGTGTCGGCGCGGCTTTAGATTTCGTCGAAGGAACGACTACTGAGTCCGCGGCTCAAGTCATTGATTTCACGAAGGTGACGCACACCTTCGATGCCAGTGGCGTGACGAATGGCAACATCGTTCTACAAATTGATCTGATTGCGGCATTCCCATTTGAATACGCCGGTTTCGATAACTTGGAAGTCTCTGTTGTACCCGTACCAGCGGCCTGGGGATTTTTAGTTGCCGGCTTAGCGTTATTGAGAGTCGTTCGGCGACGGTGACACTTCAAGCGCGATAACCATCTCGCTTATCAACATTGCGCTTGCCCTACTGTCGCCAAACTGGCGAAATTTACCCATGTAGCGAACGTTCGAGCATCTCAAGTCGATCGTGACCGTAAAACATTTCCCCATCGATTCGGCAATAGCGAACGCCGTACCGAGAGAAGTACCGCTTGGGATTCATCTGTGCTAATGCGATTTAGGCCACCAGCATTTGGTTGAACCAGAAACCGTGGCGACATGCGTTAAATTTGCAAATGTCGCAAGCGACTGCGTAAATCGGCCTATTGATTACTTTCATATTCCTGTGCCGCGCAATCGCGACGACGACGAGTATTTTTCGCCGCTCAGCGAGTTAGTAAATCGGGAGGCTAAATATTTTGTTGGTCTCTTCCATCATACTGACGGAATAGAGGGCACCAACGCGCGGATCGAAACGGCAAAACGTCATATCCACAACTTTGGAAATGCTACCGAGTGCGGGTTTTGACGACGTCCACCCGAACAGGTAACTACCTTGTTGAAGATTCATCGCGATGCCATCGTAACGATTTGATTAGCAACCGAACGCTTCCGTACGCACGACTCCAGCGCCGCTGCGAGGCAGTTAAATAAACGCTACAATCTGCTGAACCTCGCCACTGGCCTTGTTCTTAACGGTGAGGATTTAATATCTAAATAATCCAATATCATGCACATAAGAAAATACGATTTCGACTATAGCCGTCGACATTTCATGGAAAAAACAGCAAGGGGAATTGGCACTGCGGGGGTGTTAACGAGTTTGTGGCCGGAAATGTGCCGCTCGGGTGATGCATCAAAAGCCTACCCGGAGGAATTGCTGAGTATTGAAGCCTACACCAAGGGAGAAATCAAAGTCGGTGATGTCATCGATGCAGACAGCGCGCCACTGATTCAGGATTTACTCGACCCAATTGCTTATCAGGCAATCATCCAGAATAAACGCAAAATTTTCATCATGCCGGAACAAAATAATTTAGAGGCGATGTTCCCGCCTTACTTCCTGGATGCGACATTACGCAATCAAGGCCAAGCGGTATTTGATGCTGCCGGCAACGTTCGCACGAAGACCGGCGATCGATGGGTCGGCGGCTTACCGTTTCCAGAAGTGCAAACAGGCGAGGAAGCGATCGCCAATATCACGCTTAGTTGGGGCCGTCATGATAGTGCGCTCTACGCGACACCTGCGGTCACCATCGACCATGATGGAGAAGCGCGCTACGAGTATGATTGGATTTGGGGAGAGCAACAGCTAGCCGGCTTGGTCAACCCTGATACTGATGGTCCCTACTACCCGGGATACGATAATTTAGTCCGCATGCAGGTGATTTGGTTTACTCATACTCAGGATGTGCGCGGTTCCGCTTTTTTGAGCCATTGGAAATACGATCAACGGGAAATCCCGGCATTGTGGGGTTATTTGAAAAATTTTAAGCGTGTGAGGCGCTTCCCTGCCAATCAGCGTTTTGAGCCGTATATGCCAGGAATGAATTTATTCTTGTCTGATGCCTGGGCGTCTGGTGATCCTATGCTTACCTGGGGCAATTGGAAAATCATCCACAGAGGACCTTTTCTGGGCTCCTCTCATTCCCAATGGACGCCGGAAAATGAAAACTGGCGGCCGCCACTAGTGGGCGGACAGAAAGATCAAACCTATTTCTACGTGGGGAAGTGCTTGATACCTGAAGTCATCATATTCGAAGGGGAGCCGGTAGGTTATCCAAAAGCGCCTGTCGGCAAGCGACGAATTTATATGGACGCACGAAATATGGGGCCCGGCGTGGCAACTAGCTTTGACCGCAAAGGGGATATTTGGAAAAGCCTAGAGGGTGGCGGTGGCTTAGCCGAAGCTGGCGACCAAAAGCGTACTGCTAAAGATGGGCGCACCGAATGGACATGGAATTGGGCAATGAGCACGGACGTGAAAACGCACAGCGTATCGCGCTTTCACCACGCGGAAAAATGTCGCGGCAATGGGTATTCCGTTTTAGATCCCGATGAAGATTTAATTTACAGCTATATGACGAAAACTGCTCTAATTCGTCTTGGTGTCTAACGACATCGAGAATAGCGAGTTTTCGTCCTGCTCCTCGGTTGCAGACTCCACGTTAACTATAAAATGATTGTGTTTAATCGCCGAATATGCGAACCACAACGCTAGGGCTGCAATCAACTCGGCGAACTCTTCGAGGAACACGAAATAATAGCCGGTAAAAAATTCAAGATCTAAGAGCGAAGCAATCGCAATAAAACAAAGGCAAATAATGCAAAATCGTACGGGCAATCGCGTTGCAAGAAGATCTAATTGTCGCCAACCAACTACCGCCGCCACTATCGCACCCGCGACTCCGCACAGTGCCACCGTTGCGAAAAGATAATTGTGCTCACCTGATTGGTATAAGTTGATGATGACACGCAGAAAGTCGTGAGCGGCATCTATTTTTACACCTTCAACGATTGGCAGCTCGGTGAAGAACAGTCGGCCAATGCTGACCTCTTCCATGAAACCAGC
>JBCCFA010000530.1:0-3017 GCA_039029975.1 Pseudomonadota bacterium | reverse complement strand
CGGACTAATTATACTTGACCTGCGACGATTTTGGGATAATAATCCCAATTATAGTATTTGGGACTTTTTTCCCAATTATATAATTGAAGGAGAAATGCAATGTCAGCTAAATTACGATTCGTCGCCTTAATACTCGCCTCAATTCTAATTTCAGCGTGTTCGCGCCACATTCAAACAACTTCCGGAAACGACTATTTGGCTGCTATCGAACGCCACAACGGGAGCGCTGACGACGCATTACCCGAATCGATCGAAACGAGAATTAGAAAAGCGGCAGCAATTGAACCCACTTTGCGTTTTCCGATCCGATTGGGTCTCGCAAAAATCCAACACGGCCGTGTTAAATCCATCCCACCAGATGAAGCTTCCGTTTGGCTTGCTTTACAAGAGAGACTAAACGATGACTTTGGAAAAATGATACCGATTCACCCCATTAGCGTTAACTTGGCTACGGGTGAATCGCAAAGTAAGTGCGACACGGAAAATAATACTGTTAACCAGCTACGACTCGCCGGTGCAACTCAACATTTGGATGCAATTTTGATGTACGAAATAAAGGAAAAAGATGAACACCGCAGTAATATGTTAAGCGTTGCTAATTTAACGGTGATTGGCGGTTTCCTATTACCTACTACATCCGTGACCACGGACACGTCCGCGCACGCACTGTTAATCGATGTGGAGCAAGGTTATCCCTACGGCGCTATTGATGTCGGCGGCAGCAATGAAATCTTAGCGACAACCTGGGGTTCGGATAGCGCAAAAAAACGCTCTCGTGCTGAACTTCACGACCGGATAATGAATGAACTAAGCGGTGAAGCATTCGAAATGTTTCGGGATTTGCGGATTGACCTAGCTGAAAAACGCGCGGTCGACGACCAATAATTCCACTGAATTTATAATACCAACCGATTCCATTTGAGCGGCACCTTCTTTGCCAAGCGGCGATATCGCTGCGTTTCCGCGATCATGGCAGGGGCTTCTTTGCCTTGTTGGAAACAAAATTTCTTAGGTAATTTCGAATAGAGCGAAATCGGCGGCCCATCGCCCGTAATACGTTTTACTTTCGAGCCACTCTCAGCGGTATGAGTAAAAACGTTTGTAATTCCGAGTTCGCGACGAATAAACCAGATAGTGGCAGCTAATATCACTTCCTGCCAGAGAACAGTATAAGTTGGAAGCACCTCGGTTCGATATTTAATTCGGTCAGTCCGGCTCGCATCTGAAAATTTTATGTACGCTCGCCGACCGCTGCGTTTAGCATGTTCAAGATGTAATAAATATCGTTTAGCTTTTCTAACCCAATCGCTTTGTACTTCTTCGATTAGTGCTTCGTTGTCGCCAAAGTCTAAATCGATCCGCGACCATGCGAGCGTTTCCTCAAGCGCATCGCCTTCTTCGCCATCTGCGATTGGATGCCCTCCGTAATTGAAAACATTGTCAATTTCAGGTTTGTACAGACGCCGATACTCAGCGTTGTGTTGATTAGAAAAATTAAGCTGTAAAACCAAATTCACGCCCTGGCGCGAGGTCTGCCCCCAAAGACCCGGCTTTCCTTCCCATCTACTGATCGTTAGCCGGAAACACAGGCTCGGCTCTTGCCAGGCTTGCTCAAACTGTCGTGCACATACCTTTCCGTCGCCGCGGCTAGCGAGCACGCTTTTTACTTCTGGTCGAGCAGTTAGCGATTGGAACGGACTATCTTTGAGCGCTCTTACCGTCGCATAGCGATCACTCACCATTGCGAGCAGTAGATTTGCGAACCTTCCTTTGTAGTACCGAAACAAGGTCCTATCACGAGGCAAGCACTGAATGATTTCGTTGGCGAGTTTAGCGTCCATGAGCCCATTCCTTTATTATCCTTTTACGCACACGATTTGTTTTAGAGTGTGTACTACGTCAACCAGGTCACTTTGATTCGCCATTACTTCGTCAATGTCCTTATACGCGCCCGGTATTTCATCAACCACGCCTTTATCTTTGCGACATTCAATACCCGCTGTTTGATTTTCTAGATCTTCTGTGTTGAACAAACGTTTCGCTTTGCTGCGACTCATTTGGCGACCCGCGCCGTGGGCACACGAGTGGAACGCCGTTGCGCAACCTTTGCCTCGAACGATGAAAGACTTTGCACCCATGCTACCCGGGACAATTCCAAGCTCGCCCTCACTAGCACTGATTGCGCCCTTCCGAGTTAAATAGACCTGCTCGTCAAAATGAGTTTCGAGGTTTACGTAGTTGTGATGGCAGTTAATGGCTTCTTTGGTAATTTCAAAGTGCGGTAACACTCGGCGTAATTGCTCTAATATCAAGCCCATCATTTCTTGGCGATTGACCTTTGCGTAATCTTGCGCCCACTGGACCGCATAAAAATAGTCGTCGAAATGTTCGGCGCCCTCTTTGAAATACGCCAAATCTTTATCCGGGAGCGAAAGTTGTACTCGCTCAGCATCGCGCTTCGCCAGCTCAATAAAATATTGACCAATGGCATTTCCGATACCGCGACTTCCCGAATGCAGCATGACCCAAACTGCCCCTGCTTCATCCAAACAGACCTCAATAAAATGGTTCCCGCCGCCTAGTGTTCCCAACTGACGCACCCAGGTGAGGTAAGGTTTTTTACGCAAATTCGCTATCTTAGGATGACGCGATAGAATCTGGTTAAGTCCTCCGCTTAAACCGCTAATCGTAGAGCGTTTAGCCATGTCCTTTTTATGTTGGCCATAACCCACCGGTATTACAGACTCAATGGCGGTACGCAGACGGCGTGGACTATCCGGCAAGGCGCCCGCATTGATCGACAGGCGTACCGCGCTCATGCCACAACCAATGTCCACACCAACCGCCGCTGGAATAATTGCCTTTTTGGTTGGGATCACCGACCCAACGGTGGCACCTTTACCCAAGTGCACATCTGGCATTGCGGCAATATGTGGTGAAACGATTGGCAATTGCGAAATATTAATCAACTGCTCATAGGCTTGTGGTTCGATTTGATCGGTGTAGATCTTTACCGG
>JBCCFA010000529.1:0-3017 GCA_039029975.1 Pseudomonadota bacterium | reverse complement strand
TCGGCGTGATTGCTTTATTGTTGGCCGGTGGATTTGCGGAATGGATGATGTGGATGGAACGCGAATCCACAATTCATTCGCGCCTCGGGCATATCCAAATCGTTAAGGACGGCTATTTCGAAAGTGGCGTCGCCGATCCTTATAACTACTTGATCGGCGATACCGACGTCGAGTTATCAGCCATTGAAGAACTCGCAGATGTAAAGGCTTTAACGCCACGCATCGCTTTTTCTGGTCTAATTTCAAAAGACGAAACAACGATTACCTTCTTAGGTGAAGGCGTCCGTCCAGAAACCGAAACGGACGTCTCGCGCGAAGTGATTGTCCATGCAGGTGAAGATCTCACCAGCGACGTGCGTGAAGGCATGATCCTCGGTAAAGGACTAGCGGCATCTCTAGGCGCCACCGTGGGCGACACTGTGGTGTTATTAACCACCGCGGAGGGCGGCGGGATTTCGGCGGTTGAGGGCAATGTCCGCGGTATCTTTCACACCGCAGTGAAAGCTTACGACGACGTTGCGCTTCGAACTACGTTACCGCTGGCGCAAGAACTCGCGAAGGCCGAGGGTGTACACCAATATATCGTGCTGCTAGACGACACGGAGAAAACGGACACTGTGTTGGCGAAACTCGCAGAACTTGTGCCGACGGAATCGAAAGGCTTAGAACTGATTCCGTGGATCGATCTGGCCGATTTTTATAAAGCGATTGTTGAACTCTTTTCCGCGCAAACGAGTTTTGTTCGCTTGGTGATCGGCATCATCATCGTCTTGACGATATCTAACACTTTGGTGATGAGCGTCATGGAGCGCACCGGTGAGATCGGCACCCTAATGGCGCTTGGCATTACCCGCAATAAAATCATGAAACTGTTCTTGAGCGAAGGTTTTGTCATTGGCCTTGTTGGCGGCTTACTTGGCACCGCAATTGGCGTGGGACTCGCCATGCTGATTTCTCATATTGGCATCCCCATGCCGCCCGCACCGGGCATGGATCACGGCTTTACCGCCGCAATCCGCATCACAGATACGCTCGTTATCAGTGGCTTTTTTGTCGCGTTGATCTCCGCGGTTCTTGCGAGCGTCTACCCCGCTTACAAGGCATCGCAACTTGAGATTGTGGATGCCTTGAGACATTCGAAGTAACGCTGCGATGTTTGGCGTCAACAAAATCGCGATCCAATTCTCCGTTCGCAATCTATTGCGACAAAAAGGCCGCACCTTAATGACCTTAGCGTCGTTAATTTTTGGCGTGACCGGCCTTATTCTAAGCGGCGGTTTTGTCGAAGATATTTTTATTCAGCTACGCGAAGCAACAATTCAATCGCGACTGGGGCACATGCAGATCTATCGACAAGGGTTTTACGAGAACAGCACCAAAGAGCCCTACAAATATATGATCGAAAACCCGGGTTCAGTGGAAGAATACTTAGGTAAGCTGCCGATCGTGGAACAATCCATGAAACGCATTCAGTTTTTCGGGCTGATCAATAACGGTAAAACCGATATGCCGATTTTCGGCGAGGGGGTTGAGCCGGGTAAAGAAGCCGCGCAGCTCGGTGATTTTTTTCGAATTATTGATGGCCGACAAATCACCGATGACGACGAATATGGCATCTTGCTTGGCGAGGGCGTCGCGTCCGCGATGGATTTATCGGTTGGCGATGACATTACCGTGCTCGCCAATTCACCCGACGGCGGGCTAAATAGTGTTGAACTTTCTGTCGTCGGTGTTTTTCGAACGTTTTCCAAAGACTTCGACGCGCGCGCGGTGCGGGTAACGCTGCCTGCTGCGCAGGAATTACTTTACGTCGAAAGCGTACACGCCATTGTTGTATCGATTGCTGACACGCTACAAACCGATTGGCTTGCCAACGGACTGAAGGAAAAAATTGGCGATAAGGGCTATGAGATCAAAACTTGGTTTGAGTTAGACGATTTTTACGCCAAAACCGTTGAGCTCTACAAAGCGCAACTCGGTGTGCTTCAACTAATCATCTTGCTGGTTGTACTACTCAGCGTTGGCAACAGCGTCAGCATGACGGCCTACGAACGGGTTGGGGAATTCGGCACGCTAAAAGCCTTAGGCAAAAGCAGTAAAGACGTACATCGTTTAATCATCATCGAGAGTGTTATCTTGGGAGTAATCGGCTCGGCCCTAGGCGTACTTGTTGGCGTTGGGCTGGCTGCTTTGATATCGGCAATCGGCATTCCCATGCCGCCACCGCCAGGCTCGAACACCGGCTATACCGCGTATATTCGTATCGTGCCGATGACCTTGCTAATCGCTTTCTTTATTGGGTTCGTGGCAACTTTTCTTTCGGCTCTATTCGCCGCGCGAGGCGCTTCCAAGGTACCAGTTGTCGACGCGCTACGCGAAAACATCTAAACCATTAGAAATTTTATTTCTTCTGCTCGAAGTAGTAATTCAACGCGTTTTCAACCACCTTCGCGTTATCGCTAGGCGTGACGCCCCGCTCGCCCAACTTGCGTAACGATTCCGTGTTCCCAAACTGCTGAATGCCGGTTAAATAATCAAGATAAATTGGCAAAGTGCCAATCGCGCGCCGGTCGCGTTCTGACAAAAATCGCGCCACCGCATTCAATACACGCGAAAAGTTTTCGCGCGATAAATCGATTTTCGGCAACCAGCCCGTTTTGCCAGCTTGCTTGAACTTGCTCCGAACAATCTCTCGTAGTTCGAACAAGCGAAGTGCTGCATCGGGGCCAGAACACAGATGAAAAATATCGCCGGCGGTCGATGCATCTTCCGCAGCGGCCACTACTGCTTTCGCAACAAAATCATTCGGCACAACATCGAGCGTCGCTTGCCCCAATTTTGGGTATAAACCCATGGTCCGTTTACCGCTCAGAAAATCACAAATGAAATAAAAGATTTGAAAATGAACAACGGCGCCGCTATTGGAATCGCCAACCACCATGGACGGCCGATGCACCGTTGCAGGAAATCCCTGTTCTACGGCTTCTTGAATCTTCACTTCAGCGGCTGCCTTCGAC
>JBCCFA010000528.1:0-3028 GCA_039029975.1 Pseudomonadota bacterium | reverse complement strand
TTAAATTTTCGGAAAGTGTCACCTTTAAAGTTTTGGAAAATATCATCTTTAAAGTTTTGAAAAACTTTAAAGGTGACACTTTCCGAAAATTTAATGATGATATTTTCAATCACAGTTTCTGCCGAAGTTTACAAATGGGTAGACGAAGAAGGCGTCACGCATTTTGGGCAAAAACCGCCAACCAATCAGAATGCGGAAACCGTGAACGTCTCTGGCGGGGCGAAAACCGGCGCAGTTAAATCGCTCGACCCCGATACTCAAAAAGCCGCGGACGGTATGGCGGAGGCTTTGCTCTCGGAACAGAGTAGTTCGGATGAGCTAGATTGCGGACAGGCCGTGTCATACGGACGAGACGGCATCGACAGTATGTTGCAGGTTGGGCGTAAAAACTACAAAGACGGTTACATGTCTAAAGCGGAATACGACAAACAATCTGGCGCGTTAAAGAAAATTAAAAGCAAAATGTCAGTCAACGATTGCAAACGCGCTAAAGGGGATGACAAAAAATTCTATACTTGCTTGTCCGATGGGATGAACCACGTTGCCCATTGCGGGAAAAAATATGGCGGCTAACTCATCGTTTCTCGACCTGCACGCCGTAGATAGCCACCATAGAAATCATCTCTCTTTGGGATTTCAGCCCGCGACACGTTTAGCGAAACTCGACGAGTACCCGACACTCAATGGATTCGCGACAGGGCGTGTTATCGGTAGCGCTTGGTAACTTGAACGAAGTATGCGCCGTGTGCGGAGGGCTTTCCTCTATGCTCGCCAAGCCTAGTTCTGATGCGTTATCAAACACTTTAAACAAGAGCGCTTCGTGATATTCCATCTCGCTATAGTAGACCCAACGATGATGGGGGTGGTGCAGCGCGTTAACAACCTCGCCCACACGATGTGGATAAATATACTTAGCAATCTGAAAATCTTCGGGTTTCGCGCTCGCGGCATCTAGAAGCGCCAATGGGTAATCTTGCACTGGGTAGTCGCGGCGAAAATGGCGCCATACGTTAACTACACCAAAATGCCCAGTTAAGATCCGCTCCGCTTCCGATTCTGATAAGAGCGGTTCTTCGAAGGTGACGCTGCCGCCATCTTTTTTACTCTTGGCGAGCAAGCGAATTCTTGCACGCACGGAGTCACTGCTGTTGTCGTTGTGAGCCCCGTTTGCATAGCCACCAACGTTTTCACCGTTAGTTTCCTTCGCACCGAGTCTGCGGCGCTCGATAGAACGGATCGTGTGATCAAATACAATTGCCTGTTTAACATTTTCAGATCCGAGTGCGTCACAGACCATCTCAGCGATCTGGGGATAGTATTTTTCAATCACTTCCTCAGAATTTAGTCCATTGCTTTGTAAATCAACGGCCGGTTCAAAGTGTTGCACAAACTGCACCCCATTCACGGTGAGATCGAGCGGGGTTTCCAAGCGACGACCGTCTAATATATCAATATCGAATTCCCGCGACTCTCCGGTACGCCGCTTTGTGACACCGGGCGGTAATTCTTTAAAACTGCCGTCATAGGCAACCGGCGGTTTGCCGTCAGGCGTGGGTAGAGCGTGATTAATTTGAACAATTGGCACGATTTCCTCCGCTAGAGAATTTCAGCTTTTGCGCCAAACCGTAAACGCGCGAATCATATTGAACATAGTGCGTTCTATTGCATTTGTGTTTGTTGGTAACGGCAAGTCACAAACTTTCAATAATTGCTTGCCAAGGTTTTCCCCGGTAAAAATTCTTGTAAGCGTTTGTGGCGCGTTTTCGAACCCTTCTCGCATGTCTATTTCTTGCACAACGGCGCCGTCCTCAACCCATTTTGTTAAACACAAAATACCCTCAAGCGCTCTATCGAGATAATCCAGGATAATAAATCCTTCAGCTTTACCGCGGTTGATTATGAGCGATAGGTAATTTTTAAGTCCGTAATAATCGGCATCTGTTGAGTTGTATTGCGAAATTGCCCCACACAACACGATCCGCGCGTTCTGCGCTAAATGATTTAACACCTCATCCGTAATAGGCCCGCCAACGTTATCGAAATAGACATTTACACCCCCTGGGCAAAGCTGACCAATTTTTTCCGCAATGTCGTCTTGCTTATAATCAATCGCCGCATCGAATTTTCCTTTATCCGTTAGCCACCCACATTTTTCTGCGCCACCCGCTATCCCGATCACTCGACAGCCTTTCTGTTTAGCGATCTGCCCGGCGATTGAACCGGTGGCGCCGGCGGCGCCGCTCACTAAAACCGTATCACCTGTTTTTGGTCGACCGATATCCAATAAGCCAAAATAAGCCGTTAACCCCGTTAACGACAGCGCCAGCATTAACGCAGGATCAAGGTGACCAGGCAATTTGGTCGGCGGTACAAACTCTGGCTTGTCCGGATTTAGCACAACGTACTCTTGCCATCCGGTTAATAAATTAATGATGTCTCCGGGTTTATATTTTGAATGTTTGCTTTCCACCACTTGCGCTATCCCGCCAGAGCGCATTACGTCACCCAACTCGATGATGGGTATGTAGGTATCCATGGCCATCCAAGCGCGTTGCGTTGGATCGAAAGACAAATAAATTGTCTTCGCTAAGATTTCCCCCTCCTGCAACGGTGGTATTGTTGTTTCTACTAACTCGAACAACTCCGGTGAAATCATCCCCTCTGGACGGGACTGTAATAGCCATTGTCGATTTACTTGTGCGTTCATAGAGTCGCTCAGATAGATAGCTTTTAGGTGGAGCCAAATGAGGAAACGCGTCGCAGCAGCTTTGATCTGCAAATCGCGGCGCAACATTCCTTATTTGAAAATTCACCTGAAGATACCCTCTCCACAAACAAGAATCTAGCGCTGCCAACCAACTTGCAGCGTTAAACGATGGGACCAAGTGGTGCGTAAAGTGATCAACGAGCGAGCCTAGGCTAGGAGTTATAGCCGCCCGAGTCTATTTATGAGCGATAATTTCCTGCTTGGAATAAAATAAGCATCAGTCCAACAAAGTGCCCCACATAATGAACGATTCAAAAGTCG
>JBCCFA010000527.1:0-3040 GCA_039029975.1 Pseudomonadota bacterium | reverse complement strand
TATAACTATTGTGCTCAAAAATACTGCCGCTGATGCCGTTCCCATGCAGGTAACTAAATTCAACAGTGATATCTTGACTTAAATTCGCGATGAATAATCCATTTCCGCTATCGGTCAAAATACAGTCCCTGATAACTACATGTTCGCCATGCTCAATAAATATTGCCGCCGCGTTGTTTCGATAACTTCCCGCATTTCCATTGTCGTTGGTAAAT
The DNA here is from genome assembly GCA_039029975.1 of Pseudomonadota bacterium. Lineage (GTDB taxonomy): Bacteria > Pseudomonadota > Gammaproteobacteria > JBCCFA01. The sequence goes on along the minus strand of JBCCFA010000527.1, from coordinate 2,825 downwards.
GAATAACTGGGGTGGGCCGCGCGTATTTCTAATGACTCGATAACAATATGTTGCCCTGGACCGGATGGAATTGAAGAACCGCCAATTTTTATCACACCCCGATCTTCGTTCCAAAAACTCAACGCGAGTCGTGTAGAAGCCCCGTCGCCGCTGATTACCGGGCGTTGTCCGTTAGCATGAGGAATGCCGCGAACGGTGATAGGTTGCGACGCGGTGCCAGCACGCGCGATCACCCATTTGCTTCTATAAGGCGTGCTCCGCCAATGAATTTCAACAATGTCGCCCGGGTTTAGAGATTCCCATGGAACGGTGTCGACTTCTGTATAAGGCTGGTTAGGGCCAACTGGATAAACGGCCGCATTCACGGCGCACGCGAAATAGCTGCCCAATAGCACGCCCGAAAGTATTCGAAAAATGCTCAATGCAGTCCTTTACTCCTAAACCGAGTGGTTTAACCACTAGTAAATTGCTATTTGTCAGTAGTCTCCTGGCCGAGAGTAACGAGTTCAACTATTCTGGATAACTTTGGGACGACGAAAATGCCGACTAGTTAACACATCGTTAGAAGTCTGCTTTAAGCAGCGTGGCAAGCTGAAATGGACGGTTGGATTTTTCGAGGCGGTGCGGAGAAAGTGTCCCAGAAAAGAATTCGTTTATATTTAACGTAAAAACTTAAGCGACATTGGCACAGTCACGCCATCCAATGCCGTCCGATATCATTGACGTATAACGAGTTTAAATCGCATGGCCAGAGCGAAACTTAAAATCTATTTCTCTAACTTAGCTAGTTGGCTGGCCCGAATTGTTGCCCCGAATTGTCGCAAGGGTTAGCTTTCGACCAAACGAACCTCGTCTCCCACCAGCACCTTGCCGGGTTCAATTACTTCGGCGTAGGTAGCGAACCCTGGCGTTGCGTAGTCCGGTATCATGCCATCTGGTAGATGCACTTTCTCTCGATATTTGATCAAGGTCTCCATGATAGTTGCTTGATCGCTTTCGCCATTTTTCGGGTTGTATCCAGTCACCTGGCATCTAGGGACCGCAGTGCGTTCCCGTAATGTACAGTTACCGACCTTCAGTAATTTGCCGTCCCACTGATCTTCTTCGTGCTCTACGTCGTTGTCGATGACAAAACCGGCACGTAGACGTAAGGGATCGACCGCTTTACCCATTTCATGTTCCAATCGACGATCCTAATTCTAATGTCGACGACGGTTTGGTTTAAAAAGGCAGCTGGTTGTTCAAAGTATCGTGCATGATGTGTCATGGCGCTGGGACGGTTTCAGGGGGTTATGCACCGGATCTAAGAGCATCGCCAATACCACTCGTCGCGGACGCGTTCAAAGATGGGGTGGTGAGCGGTAAATTACGGCACAACGGGATGCCCGATTTTAAAGAATTCAATGATGAGCAATTGACGACGCTACAACACTTTATTCGCGCGAAAGCTCGGTTGCCCACTTCGACTAACGCATCCGTAACGTATTAAGCTTGTCGGCTCGAGTAGAGCATTCGGGGGACTCGTCTCGGGGAAAACTGGCTGAGGGAACAGCGTCCTGGCATTTGGACGGAAACATAGAGAATGCTTTTACAGTGCTCCTCAACGACTATAATAATGGTCGATAATGCACAAAAAACACATTCAATAAAAAGTTAAATTATCGTCGCATGGAGCAGCCAGTCGATACAAATTATCTGGTCGAAACCCCCGAAGGCATAGACATGCAATCGGAACTCGCCGGTCCAGTTGCGCGAACGCTTGCGTACGCCATCGACATCACTATTCGCACAGTTATATTAGCCGTCGCATCGATTATCCTGGCGATTGCAGGCACCGCCGGCATCGGTTTTATCCTCGTAATTTCCTTTTTATTGGAATGGTTTTACCCGGTATTGTTCGAGGTGTTTCGCCAGGGTCAAACGCCGGGTAAACGAGCGATGGGTTTAGCCGTAGTAAATGAAGATCTTACACCGGTTAGGCTAGGCACCTCTGTGATTCGCAATTTGCTCAGATTCGCAGACTTCTTGCCGTTTGCCTATTTGTTCGGCCTGACGAGCATGGTAATCAGCTCAAATTTCCAGCGACTCGGAGATTTGGCAGCAGGCACCTTAGTTATCTACCGTGTTGCGACACCGCTGGCACACGATTTGCCCAAAGTGACGCCAATCGCCCCGCCTATTTCGCTAAACCTTGAAGAACAAACGGCGGTAATCAACTTCACTCAACGACATCAAGATATCAGTCTCGAAAGACAGCAAGAACTGGCTGGGATCCTCGCCAACGTAACCGCAAAGGACGGCGAGGAAAACGTCACTTATCTGCGTTCTGTCGGTAATTGGTTAATGGGGATACGATGAGTCAACGCTTATTTGAAACCCGCTACGATCGCGATTGGCAAACGCTCGAAGCCATCCTAGATAAAAAGTTCGATAGCGCAGATTCAGAGAACGCCAGCCTCCCGGTCTTATACCGCCGCGCCTGCCATCAACTGGCGATCGCGAAGCATCGGCGATACAGCTCCCAGCTAATTTCGCGATTAAACCAGTTAGTGCTAAGAGGACACCATCGACTCTATCAATACAGTCCCCGATTTCAAACAAGATGGTTACGTTTTTTTGCTTACGATTTTCCGCGATCTATCCGACGCAACGCAAACTATGTTTGGGCTGCAACCGCATTGTTCTACCTACCTTTAATCGTTTTAGGTATTGCGTGTTATGTGAATGGAGATTTGATTTATAGCTTGGTCGCGCCAGAGTTTGTCGCTCAATTCGAACAAATGTACAGCGATGACGCGGAAAAATTTGGGCGCGAACGTGCCAGC
>JBCCFA010000526.1:0-3046 GCA_039029975.1 Pseudomonadota bacterium | reverse complement strand
TGTAACTATTTGTTTTTGATCATTGTTGAATTACAACGCTGTTACGCCATCGCACCGAAGCTCATCAAAGCGTACATTCCGGTGAAGCTTTGTTTAGGTGCTCGAAAGATGGGTATCTTGCGTATCCGCAATGAGAATATTACCGAGACCGAATTGCATCTCACCGAGATGCAAAACCGGTGAACAAAAGATTTGCGAGATCACGATGCCGTTGAAGGTGGCCATTGAAAACGCACGAGCTTTGATGCCGAAGGACATTGCACCGAACTTGTTTCACACGCGCCGCGGCAAGTCCTACGTCACCGAGAATGATACGACGAGCGGATTTGATTCGATTTGGCGGCGCTGGATGCTGAAATGTTTGGACCAAGGGCTAGTCGAAGAACGATTCTCGGAGCATGACCTGCGAGCAAAGACCGCAAGCGATGCCGACACCGTTGAGCGTGCGACAGAGCTCTTAGGTTCCGGTAAGGCAGTGGTGAAGAAACATTATCGACGGAAAGGTCGAGTTGTGAAACCACACGATGCTAGCTTGTAATTCAATTGCTAAATCAACAATTATGACCCCAGAAGATTTCGACTATATTGAGCAAACGCTCTCATTGCAATTACCAGAATCGTTCAAAAAGTTCATTGCACCTTTACCAAACGATTTCACCGATACGTTTCTTGCTTACGGAGAAGGGTACGGGATCCCAACTAATCCTGAATTATTCGTAATTGAGCAATTAAGCAATTTCCGTAATTCGTTTGATCCGGAGAAATTTTACGATGGTCAACGGGAGTTAGTCAGTCACAGATTCATTTTAATCGGGGCTGATGGTTGCGGCAATTACTATTGTGTACGCGGCGACTCTCCGGACACTGAGCAAGTTTGGTTTTGGGATCACGAAGGGAGCGGATTTCAGATTCTCGAAACAGATACCCTAGAATCGTTCCTTTCCAAATGTACGAGCATGAAGACTGAGAATCCGTTTATGCAGTGGCAGCCGCAAGGTAAGGTAATTACAAGAGCTGATCACCCATTAAGGAGTGTCCTAAACCCAATCACCCCCGATGAATGGCTAAATTACGTCGACTCAAAAGCTAATCTAGAGCTAGATGAATATCAGGAGGCTACACACCCTTTCACCAAAGAAAAAATCCGAGCGTACATCCACCAGGGAAGAGCAAAATTGATCGACCATACTCCTGACGCCTACTTCCGTTTTTTCGCTGGGCGAATACATTTTGTGTCAGACGTGCAGCCCGATAGTTTGGCTGAACGTGTTATACGAGAAATCGCGACGGACTTTTCCGCAAGGATTTATTAACGAGTTTCGTCACTCTAAAAACTTCAGAAACAACGTTAAATTTCGTCGCTAGTGATCATTTTTATGCCCCAAAGCACGTTTTATGCCCCAAGGGTCATTTATAATTACGGTGTTACTTAAGGTAACGAATTGATTTTCGGCGTGTTTGTGGTGCCGGAACGCGGACTCGAACCGCGGACCTACGCATTACGAATGCGTTGCTCTACCATCTGAGCTATTCCGGCATATGGAGAATTACTACTGTGCAGCCGGAGTCTGCGGCGGCAAACTGCACGGCATTATTATAGACTAATGGCGCGTCGGGTGGTGCCTCGATTAGAGCTTCGGCGAGGGGGTTCTGCGTTTTATGTCGAATCAGAATCACAATATCTACGTGTCATCAAAAAAGGCCGAGCCGTTAGGCCAATAACATAGACACTATTTCAAAGCGGTGCGCGGAATTTGATTTGAGTGTAGTTGCCAGCGTATCAGTTGGAACGTTTTCGCAACCGGAATCCTACTGTTTCTCGCTTAGACAGATCCTTCGATGGCGGAGAATTAAATCCAGCGGGGCTTAGTTGAGATCAAAATTTGGCTGGCTTTTGATTAGCGGATAAGAAAATTTGCAGCTTGTTCGCTATTTCCCGTCCAAATCTACCCGCTGTTAACGAACCGCCGCCCGCTTAAGTTCTTTAGGCAAGCTGAAAACAACCTGCTCTTTAATGCCCGGCACTTCGTTCACTGTTGTCCCGCCCCATTCTTTCAACCGGCTTACCACTTGCTCAACTAAGACTTCTGGCGCCGATGCGCCCGCGGTAACACCGACACAAGTTTTGCCTTCAGTCCACTCTTGCTGAATCTCATCGGCATTGTCGATTAAGTAAGCGGCAATGCCTTGCTTTTCCGCAATTTCTTTCAAGCGCGTGGAATTCGAGCTGGTTTGGGAACCCACCACCAAAATTAAGTCGCATAGTTGCAGCATGCCTTTCACTGCGTCTTGCCGATTTTGCGTGGCGTAACAAATATCTTCTTTCTTTGGCCCTGCTATCTCCGGAAAACGCTCCCGTAATGCATCAATGACTTCCGCGGTGTCATCCATTGATAAAGTGGTTTGAGTCACGAAAGCCAAGAACTCGGGGTTCTTCACTTCTAAATTCCACACATCTTCAACAGACTCAACTAAGTACATGCCGCCTTTGTCACCGCGCATCGAGTACTGCCCGAGGGTGCCTTCCACTTCTGGGTGCCCCGCATGGCCTATTAATATGCACTCGCGTCCTTCTTTTTGATAATGGCCAACCTCCATGTGCACCTTGGTCACTAGCGGGCAGATCGCATCAAATACCCGCAACTGACGGCGTGCCGCTTCCTCGCGAACGGCTTTACCCACGCCATGGGCACTGAATATGACGGTGGCGTCGTCTGGGACTTCATCAAGCTCATCAACGAAAACGGCGCCCTTATCGCGTAAACCGTCCACCACGTATTTGTTGTGCACCACCTCATGGCGCACGTAGACTGGTGCGCCAAAGATGTCTAACGCGTTTTCAACAATCCCGATTGCCCGATCAACGCCGGCGCAGAAACCGCGGGGATTAGCTAAATGTATTTCCATTCATGGAACCTGTGATGTTAGGATTTTTTGTTACCCATTTCCTGAGTGCGCGCACTTTTTGAGGCCTCTGAAGCCAGCTGGAGTCGGTCCACAGAATACTCGAGAGATCACGTTTTGGCTGCCATTGTTAACACATTTC
>JBCCFA010000525.1:0-3066 GCA_039029975.1 Pseudomonadota bacterium | reverse complement strand
GTCACAATAATCGTTTTGCCCGCGATACTTCAGTGTTGACCTTTGCCACAGTTGGGCGCGAGCAACAAACCAAACCCGTGGCGACCAGCTATTGTCACAGCAGCGAATGCGAAATTAATTCTGGCGGTAGCGGGCTGTTTATGGTTCGTCACGTCGATATCAATTTCGTTCATCGAATTCGATATTAACCCCATCAACTTAAACGATCAGCAATCGAGCTCAGTGAGGCTAATGCGAGACCTAAGTAAAGACGGAAATTTCTCCTTATATTCCGTATCTAGCTTAGTCGATGACATATCAGCGCTTACGGAAACTACCGCTACTCTCAATGACATTGTCAGTGTAGATTCAGTCACTAATATCCATTCTCTTGTACCAAAAGACCAATCAGAAAAATTCCTAATTCTTGATGAACTGAATTTGGTTTTGGGAGACAACTTGGCGGTTGCCGACCGCGGTGAATTCGATAGCGAAGCGTTGCTTGAAGAAGTCCGCGCGTTGAAAACGTCACTTTCCCGCCTAGAAAAAAACGCGATGAGCGACGCTAGCGCATCCTTGCTGAGTTCAATTACAAAGCTGTTATCCATGCTCGACAATCTCGACCCCGTCACGCGGTCTCAGCGCCTTGAGTTAGTCGACCGAAACATGATGACAAGCTTTAAAGATCGGATTGAACGACTTAGCGATGGACTTAATGCAAGTGAAGTTACGATAGATAATCTACCCGAAGACGTACGTCGATTGTGGCTGAGTGATCGCGGAAAGTATCGAGTGGAAGCGACGCCGCGAGAAGATTTGTCAGATAACTACGCGCTGCAAGCTTTTGTTGACGAAATTCGCGAGGCAGTCGGTGATAAAGCGACCGGGACGGCGGTTATCAATGTTGGCGCAGCTCAGGCGGTGCAAGCCGCTTTCATTCAAGCGTTCTGCTATGCCTTAGGCTTGATCAGCATCTTACTTTGGCTGGTTTTGCGTTCATTCAAAGAACTGCTAGTCACAATTTTTCCTTTGCTACTCGCGGGATTAATCACTAGTGGTGCTATTGTGCTGTTTGAACTTAAACTCAACTTCGCGAATGTCATCGCGCTACCACTATTGCTGGGAATAGGCGTGGACAGTGCTATTCACCTGCTGCATCGATATAAGACCGAGCTTGAACCAACACGTTCAATATTACAGACGAGTACCGCTAGGGCGGTATTTTTTAGTGCCGCGACAACTACCGTTAGTTTTGGGAATCTGGCGCTAACCGATCACGCAGGTACGGCTAGCATGGGTATCGTGTTAACAATTGGAATTATCTCAGTATTATTCTGTATGCTGATTGTCCTTCCGGCAATGATGATCGCGTTTGTTGAACGCGCCAATCCTTAAATCCACGAAAAAATTCAGATTCGTTAATACAGATGTCCAACACTTCATCGCCAATAATGTCTGCGAGTAAACCCTGGGATGCTAAGCTCGCCGCGTGGCTGGTCAAACCACTTGTCAATTCACCTGTTCATCCCAATATGTTGACTAGCTTTCGCTTAATGATCGGGCTCGCAGGCGCGGTATGTTTTTCTATTGGTGAACAATTCAATGCCGCCGCATTCTTAATTGTGGCCTCCAATTTCCTTGATCATACTGACGGCGAATTAGCGCGCATGTCAGGCAAGATGAGCAAATTTGGTCACCGCTATGATTTAGCGTCGGACGCAATTGTCACTATAGGTATGTTTGTTGGCATGGGGATTGGACTGCAGCAGTCAATTGGATCCAGCAGTATTTTTATGGGCTTGATTGCTGGTATCGCGGTTGCTGGTATTTTTCATCTTCGCAACGAACTCGAAAATAGTCACGGTAAATCCGCGACTAAGCAACCCGCGATGCTGGGATTCGAAGCCGAGGATATCTTATATTTGATTCCCCTTGTAACTATCGCAAATCAATTGCCGCTATTTTTACAAGCCGCGGCAATTGGTGCGCCAATCGCGCTTGTCGTTGTTTATCGGGATTATCGGCGCCACGCAGAGAAACCATGAGCATTCTAGTTACCGGGGCGAGTGGGTTTGTCGGTAGTGCCGTTGTTAGAAAACTGCTGAACAAGGGAGAGTCTGTCGCGGTGCTGGTTCGACCAAACTCCAACCATGCCAATCTAGATGGCTTGAATCTCAGCATACGCGAGGGCGACCTAACAGACGAAAAATCTCTCGGCGATGCGCTCAGCGGCTGCGACGGCTTATTCCACGTGGCGGCGGACTATCGATTATGGACAAAAAACCCTCAGGCGCTTTATCAAGCTAACGTAGAGGGCACGAAGAACTTAATGCTCGCCGCCCATAACGCTGGCGTCGAGCGTATCGTTTACACCTCCAGTGTCGCCACGCTAGGGGTCTTCTCCGACGGTCAAATTAGTAACGAGAATACGCCAGTTAGCATTAATGACATGGTAGGTCATTACAAACGGTCAAAATTCTTGGCAGAAAGAGCAGTTGATGAACTCGTAGAAGAAAAAAAATTGCCAATCGTGATCGTCAATCCATCGACACCTATCGGTCCGCGAGATATTAAACCGACGCCGACCGGGCGCGTGATCTACGACGCGTACAGACAGAAAATCCCCGCTTTCGTGGATACTGGTTTGAATGTCGCGCACGTCGATGACGTCGCTGAAGGACATCTACTCGCTTTTAGCAACGGCAAAATTGGGCGGCGCTACATCCTCGGCGGTGAAGATTTACATTTCCGAGAAATCTTGCGCACCGTTGCGCTCTACTGCAACTATAAGCCACCTTCGATTCGACTACCCCGCGCCGTGGTCTACCCTATTGCTTGGCTGTCAGAACTTATGGCATATTTGACGAACGGTGCGGAACCGCGAGCGACCTTGGACGGCCTTAAGATGTCTCGAAAAAAAATGTTTTTTTCATCTCAACGCGCCATTGATGAACTTGGCTATCGATTCCGACCTGCCGAGCAAGCAATACATGAGGCAGTTGACTGGTTTAAAGAAAACGAGTCGCAGTTATCGCAAAACTAGCCGTCCTTCAGTCGCGCTGAGGGCTCGCCCCAGTGTCTCGATTT
>JBCCFA010000524.1:0-3070 GCA_039029975.1 Pseudomonadota bacterium | reverse complement strand
TTGCACTAGTGGGGGGAGTCTACCCTGGTCACGTTGGTGGCCACTTCTGTTTATGGTCATGGGCCAGCTGGACTGGTGTATGCCGATGGGGTGTGATGGCGGTGTAAAGGTGGTTCATGTCTAGCACTGGCCTAATGTACCGAATGCCACGAATCCGACCAGAGCGAAGGCAGCATTGCCAAACACAGATTCGCCAAGCATGTATAGCAGCGAGGCAGCAATAAATCCCAAAATCAACAATGGCGCGATAAGATAAACGCCCAGCAGCAAAATCGCGTCGATGCGTTCCACGAATTTGACCCGACGGCTTAATATTGTCCTCAAGGTGTAGCGCATGGCGACCTGATTGTGACCTTTTGCCCATCGCATGATTTGACGGTTACGCTCTTGCCAAATCTCCGGGACTTCCTCGTAGCATTCGCAACGGTTTTCATAAGCTGTTTTGAAACCATGAAGCAAAAGGCGGTAGGTGAGATCGGTATCTTCGGCATAGGCGTTGGCGTGCCATCCACCTACTTCGCGCAAGGCGGACATCCGCACCCCACCGACGGATCCACCATATTGCGGGACTAGATGTAAATTCATGCGCGCTTGCTGGTCGACTTGATACCCGGCCGCACGTTCTAAATCCAACAACCGAGTGAGTAAATTTGTCCCCGCGTTGTGCGGTACCACTCGTCCCATTACGGCGCCAATTTCGGCATCAAAAAACGGCGCGACGAGCTGTTTGATTAATCCTCGCCCGGGAATGTAGTCAGCATCGAACACGATCATTACTTCACTACCAATTCGTTCCGATGCTTCTGCAAGCGCGCTCGCTTTGCCGGGAATGCCACCTGTCCGGTGAAACGCCGACACTAAATTTGGTGCGCGTTCCACGAATTGGTCAACAATTTCACCCGTCTTGTCATTCGACCGATCATTAACGATTAATATTTCATATTTTTCTGGTGGGTAATCAACGTTAAGTAGCGAATCTATCGCCGTGCCAATCACATCTTCCTCATTATGCGCGGGAATAACGACTGTCACCATTGGCCAAGCGGCCGTATCAACGTCTAAATACGGGTGGCGCTGATGCGAAAACAAACGATTTAAGGTGAAAACTAAATGCCTAATCGTGTAAATAAAAACCGTGACGATCACCGTGACGACAATAAATTTTAGGGCGAAGATGAACCAAGGCAATGCGGCTTCGGTGAATAATCCATTCGCAGCGGCCAGACTCGGTAGTTGGGCAAGAGCGACTAGCACTGGAACATTACTACTGTTCTTAGCAGACACTATTTCCCCCAGCTCACGCACCACGAATACACGGCAATAAAAACCGCGATGTCGAAAAGTAGCCCAAAGAAAATGTAAAGGCCGGGCATAATCAGCAACGAGCCTTGTTCGAGCGCCGCGATATGGAGTAGGTACTGCATAGGCGCGACGAGAATGAGCGCGCTTAAGATAAAAGCTGTGCCGAGACTTTTCCGCCACAGTTGAAAATCGAAAACGAAATAGGTGAAAGCCAGAATAATTGGCGCAATGAAAACCAAGTTCAAAACGTAGCTCAGGCCGTCAGTAATGTGGCTGGCAGGCGTATGGCCAAAGCGCGAGGGCGCTAAGAAGAAAAACAGGCAGCTTAACAATTGCAGCAGCCCCACCGCCCAAATGAAATACCCAAGCGGCAGCGCTCTGCGCCGCAAGAATAAAAAGGCGAACGCCATGCAGGCAATTGTTATAAAGATGGTGCCGATAATTCGCTGTTCGTTAGGCAAAGCGCTGACTATTTCTGGGATGGGAATTTCCGCTTGAATTAACCCGAAAACAAAAATCTTCTGTAGTGAGATAGTGGCCTCTGGATTTACCAGTGGTAACGCAAATGCGAAGATTTGTCGCCAAATCGATAGTACTGACTCAAGCCCAAAGCTTAAACCGAGATAACACAAAGACAACAGGATAATGGGATGCAGAATGCTGGCGGGTCTAAAGTCCAGTGTTCGCAGCGCCCGGTGCCTGCTGATAACGCGTCCCGAATGACTGGCATATCGAAGCTTTTCGATTAAGCGCCACGACGGCTTTTGCAACATTAAAATACCTTAAACAGGCCGACCTCTACTCCGTGTTGATCGTAGGTTGTGCTGTGATAGGTGTCAGCCACAAAGTTGATTCCCCATTTCGCCCCAATCCATTGTCTGGCCACAAATCTCACCGAAAGAAAATTCACGTCTACCTGAAAGCTATCATTTTCGACAACTTGGTAGGCTTGTTCACCGCCGCCAACCCGCAGCGTTAGTTCGCGGTCGCCTGTCAGGTTATGACTTACGGCACCGTAACCAGATACCGATCCCACGCTGCCGGGCTCACTTTCATTGTATTGGATACCCGCTTGAAAAACCCACGGTGTCTCGGTGTAGTAACTGGATTCAAAGCGATAGCCAGTATCTGTATGAATATCCTTCGCGTCAAAATAAGTTACGCCAACGGTGGTCACTAAATTACGTTGCTTGAACCAGCGCTTGTTTAACGACGCGTCGATTCGGAGTTCTGGCCAAAAGAATCCTCCGGCGCTTGAGCCAACCGCAATATCGCTGAACCACTCGTCATTAAATTGGTGAATGTTGCCGAGTGCAGCAAAAACACCGTCGTCATCGAATCGATCAAGTTGTACGAGTTCTGCGCGCCATTCGTTGGGACCGTAGGGACCCAAACGGCCACGCGCGTAGATGCCGCTCGTATCGGCAAAGTCGTCCGACAGGTCGTAGTAGATGCCGCCGATATCAAATTCGCCGTCACTGCCGGCGGCAGCAAGACTAGGTAAGCCGAAGAAAATAATCGCGCTGATTTTGGATAACCGGTGTAGCGCTGCTTTGCACCGCATGAACAATACCTATCGGCCAAAAAATTTCCAGAAATAATACTTTATTTTCAATAAAATAGGAAATATTTTTAAGAAATTAATTGAGAAAATCGCGGTAATTTAGTACCGTCGAAAATTTCGGGTTTTGTCAGGTTTGACGGCGACTGTGTATTCAAACCCGAAACTCTCGACCGCGCCGTTCGAAGCGAGTATTCGATAAGATGG
>JBCCFA010000523.1:0-3070 GCA_039029975.1 Pseudomonadota bacterium | reverse complement strand
ATTGCTGAGGGCGTTACGCTGTTGGGCCAGTCCTTGGCAACAAATGTTTTCCTTTAACCGGTTAAATACGCAGGTTGTCCAGCCCGCCCAGCTGCGTTGTGGCGCAAAGCCGTGGCCGCGATGTACTAAAATCTAAAAAACAAACGACGCGATTAACTATGCTGCAGCGGCCGGAAACAAACCGGCTCTCGATACCATGGCGGGCATGGTGGAACCCAACGGGCCTTCGAGCCATTTCGCGGTTTCGATGACCTTATCTATGGAAATACCTGTTTCGAAACCCATTCGATTCAGCATATACAGAATATCTTCTGTACCCACGTTACCCGTGGCACCAGGCGCAAAAGGGCATCCGCCTACGCCTCCGCAACTCGCATCAATAATTCGCACGCCAGCTTCGATTGCCGCGTAAGCATTCGCGACGCCGGTATTGCGCGTGTTGTGCAAGTGTATTCGTAGCGGCGTATCGCCGACCTGCGCTTTCGCTAAATTAATCAAGCGCGTGATATCCGAAGGCACGGCGACACCAATGGTGTCGGCAAATGCAATTTCATCGACACCCATACCCGCTAATTCTGCCGCCATATCGGCGACAAATTGGGGATCAATTTCACCTTCAAACGGACAACCAAAACTCGCGCCAATGGTCACCCCGCAAAACACATTTTGCTTTTGCGAATCAGCCACCATGTCGCGAATGAGTTGCGTCATCTCGGCAATACTCGCGCCTTGATTGCGCTGGCAAAATGTTTCGCTGGCCACTGTGGTGCAATTAATTTGGGTTAATCCGCTGGCGACAGCGCGCTCGAATCCCCGCTGATTTAGCACCAAGCCGATATACGCAACGTCATCGCGCTCTGGCAGACGCGCGACAACTTCGTCCACATCGGCCATTTGAGGAACCCGCTTTGGGTTAACGAAACTCGCCACTTCAATGCGGCGCAGGCCCGCATCGATTAGTCGTTCAATAAATTCTACCTTGGTGTCCGTATCCAATAAGGTTGGCTGACTCTGGATACCATCTCGCGGGCCCACATCTACAATTTCTACAAACTCACCCATGGCAATCACCTTACAATCTTTGTCTTTAGTTATCCGGCGCCGGTACGCCGCGGGTATGCCAAATTATACCGGCTTGTTTGGACGTTGATACCAAGCGCCACAAAAACGCCGATATTTGACTGCAAATGGGAAGAACAGGATCACCAATATCTGTTTCAACATGGCGTAGGTTGATAACCACTCGAGTTTGCGCGCCGAGGTGGTAACAAACTGATCCAAAATTAAAAATGGTGCGCCATGTTTTTTGCCCCAGCGTTTTAATCCGCGGGCGAGCCAAATTTCTTCACTCGCAAAGACCTCTTCGCTGAATCCGCCGACTGCCCGGAAAGCGTCTTTACGACAAAATAAAAAACAACCTGCGGCGTACTTTGCTCGTTTGGCGAACCCATTCCAGAGCTTAGTAACAAAATTTGCCCCTTGATGAGTCGCATCAATGGCGAGCATTGCGCCGCCGCCAACCGCATTGTCGTTCAAGGCGGCGAGCGCGCCCAACAGGAGAGTCGGCGTCAATTCAGTGTCGGCATCAACAAAAATCAATTTTTCGCTAGTAGCGACCGCCGCCCCGGCATTCCGCGCCTTCGAAATTTGATTTTTGGGTTCAAACACAACGCGCAGACCATTTTCAGCCAAGGCATGAGCTTCAGCCACGCTAGTCGTGTCGTCGGTAGAATTATTATCCACCACAATCACCTCACCACTCACGCCAACTGCGTCAGCCACTGATTGGATAGTAAGCTGGACGCTGTCTAAGGTACTGGGAAGAAAATCCGCTTCGTTAAACGCGGGAATGATAATTGAGTAATCGGGATGATTTTCTGCGAGTGTCATGCCGTTAGCATAGCTTATAAGGATGGCGATAATGTGGACGCGCGCTGACGGTACGATGTTCGATAACGTATTCGCACTTTGTGATCTGCATCACCACAATAATTTCATAGGGCCGTAACATCCTTGTCACAGACAAACCTTACGATAAGGCCTGCAGACAAACCTTATCTGTATCAACCGTCGCGGTTATTCCCCCACAAAACGTTAGCCGCGGCGGCTTTTTTTACCCGCCCTGGTTTTTTTCAGTCTTCGTCCTCAGACAGCTGGCCTGATTTTTGGCAGCCAATTTTCGTCAATCGATCGGCCAGCGGATTGTCGGCGTCTCTTACACTTGCGTGTGATAGTGCTTTTGCCATACCGGAGTTAGCCGCGGCGGACTCCAACTCGTCGATATATTGTTCCGCGTAGTAATTAATAAAATCTTCCAACGGCCCAACGCCGACATCTTCTAGTAACTCCGGTGTGTCCGCTAACTCCGTGAGTTCTTTCAAGACTTCCCAGGCGGCGCCGGCGTCTTTGCGACAAAATTCATCCAACTTATCCCAAGCCCACCAGTTCTTTTGAAAATCTATCCAGGCTTGTGCCAATCCTGCGGTATCTTTTTTACTCATTCCTGTATTTTTTCGTCTCGTTATTGCTGAATATATTCTTCACGCGATTTTGAGTAGCGATCAAACTCGCTATTGGTTTCCACCTCGGCGAGACAGCTCGTCCTGTACTTTTCACGATTCAGCAGATTTTCGCTCCTCTCATTGCAAGAGACTTGCTCACCAATACTGAAAAGCGCGCGATTAATTTGATCTTTGGCGCAACCGCTCAAGATAACCAGCGCCACAATCGCAGCAACAATTAGAAATTTATTCACGAAATTCCCCCTTTTTACCGCTGTCTCGAAACTTTAAGTGCGACAGAGAATGAAACTTGACGAATTCATCTCCATCACCAATGTATCGTTTTGATTGAACAACGATGAACTGGAAACCAAGATACCACGGTCTGGTTTCGAACGTGATCGACGAGCTGACGCAATTGTGACTTTTGCCCGCAAAATATCGCCGCCACGGACTGGGTGCGGCCAACGAACGCTGTCGATACCAGGAGAACCCATACTGTATTGCGATACGAAGCCGTCAACCAGGCAGCGCATTAGCATTGAGCCAGTATGCCAGCCGCTCGCAAT
>JBCCFA010000522.1:0-3081 GCA_039029975.1 Pseudomonadota bacterium | reverse complement strand
TGCGGATCAAAGTTCAATACAACAACTTGTTTCCGCCAGCCATCTTGGCACCTCTATGGTGCACCATGACCTCGCAAAGTTTGCAACCGCAAAAACTCGCGGCGCGTTTTTGGCCCCCAGGTCTCATAATGCGGGCGTGGGTCATTGCGATAATTCTCGATAGCGTCGGCAATATGATCTTGCGGCGATTGAACTTGCGGCACGTTCACATTGTAAACGCGGGCTGCGTTAAGGCCAAAAATTTTCGCTTTGATTTTGTCAGTCAATGGCGCATAACCGAAGCGTTCTTGAAACTCGGTAGAGATCTGAAATAGTCGTAAAGCTTGGATCTGATCCTGAGGCGAGCCGTACCACACACAATCGGATCCGTATAACACATTATCGGGCCCCAGATGCTTAATCAGTTTTCCCAATACATGCGCGGCCTCATCTGGATTGCGCATTAAAAATCGCCAAGTTGTCCCAAGTTCCGCATAAACGTTACTGTTCAAACCTAGCCCGGCGCGTTCCACCGAAGCAATTAATTCATCAATTCCTCTGCCACGGTAAGGGTTATAAGGCCCTTCCGTTTCACCCGGCACATATCCTGAGTGGTAGATGAGAAAATTAACGTCGGGAAATTGTTTTGCAGCAATGCCGATATCACGACAGGTCGAATGCTCATAAGATTGTTGGCTAAACGGGATACCTTTATGTATACAAATATTTTTAATCCCTAGCGTGCGGGCTTTCTCAATAAACGGAATGCCGGCGGTTTCATCGGTTAGAAAAAAACCGGTGCCGTCTGGCCCCCATTGTGTATAGCATTTCCAGGCGGACACGCGGTGCTTCTCTGCGAGTTCGTCCATTCCTTCAAGATCACCTTCTTGATTAGGGTTGCAACGACCGTGAATTAAAAGGCGTTGGGTCCCGTCGAGTTTTTCAACGATATTTCTGGTCGCGGCGGCTTCAGCGGCGGTCAGCGGTTCGTCGTCTCTTCGCGAGGGCACAAACGATAACACCATCATGTCCGTATCGCTGTCGAAAAAGATGTCTTTGATAAAATCGTCAGCACCGATGCAGCGCATGTAGTCCCGGCTCAAGACGGCAGATTGCTCAGCGCAGACGGGTTTTAAGGTGCGGCGTAAACTGGGGGGTACCACATAATGGCCCTGTACGTCGAAAATAAACTCGTTTCCTGCGAGTTCGTTTGCTGCGTGTTCATGATCAGATACCGATTGAGGCGATACCTTAAAAGCGCCACCGCGACGCCCTGCAGCGGCATTCACTTGATTAAAGGCGACGAAGCTGCTGGCCGCCGCACACGCTGTAAGTAAAAATTTGCGGCGGTTTGTTCGTTGTTTACGTCGATTAAGATCAATTGCTTCGCGTGCGATCCGATTGGCATGCGTATTAATCGTGGGAAGCTCACGGGGGACAAATTCCCCGTTGCTTGTCGAGTCAATCTTTATCGGCAGTCGTTGGTCGAAGTCCATATAGAAACCCATAGCGGCAAGTAGGCATAATTTCCCATCAAGATGGACTTTTGTCACGCTATTTCACTAGCGCGTTGATTTGCTTTGCGAATAAGCGTGCAAGCTTTTGAGCGCGCTAAAGATTTCATTCTGTTGGCCGAGAATTAGCTAAATGGTAAACAAATCGCCCCAGGTCCATGGCTCAGTCAAAAATATTGTCGCTTTATATACTCGTGCCCGCTTTGTTCCTTTCTGCCACTTTGTTGGCTGCAGAGGGGAATTACTATCCAAAATCAGAGAAAAAACAGCTTCAGATTGGCGACGAAGATTACAAAAGTAAAAACGTTGCCTTGTTAGGCATCACTGGCGTTTATATTGCTGACGAAATTTTAAAATCGTCCGCAGCAATTCGCGGTTTAAGTATCGATAGTGAGTTAATTGAGAGGGTTCAAAATAAACTCGCTGCAGTTGGTATCAAAACGCTAAGTAAAGAAGACATCGAGGCAGAGCCAGGACAGCCACGGTTAGATATCTATCCTAACTTTCCCGCTTTTATTGACGATGATAATGGATTCAAAGTCATTGAAAACTTGGCCTGTTGTCGCGCCAGCGTGTGGATGCAATTCACACAAGGGGGAAAGATTCTCACCACGCCCGACGCCAACTTACGATTAGGCACCTGGGGGGACGGCGCAGATACCAATGACTGTGACAATTTGGGTAATTGGATTGGCATTGCCATCGAAGAAAAAATCGATAAATTCATCGAGGACTACCGCCAAGCCTCAAACAGCGCTCGAGAAAAAGAAGCGGCTGCCTTAGCGGAAGTAGAGAGGTATCACGATAGCGCGTTACAACAGTGTAACGGGGCACCCATATTGTATACGGCCGCATTCGCGGCGAATTCACCGTCTCTAATGAATGCGAGATTACCTGATTTTGTTGAGCTGGCAGACATTGTGAAACGTTGTGAGCATTACCATTACGCCATTGAAACGCACAGTTACCAACGTGGCGATACCGAACTTAATCGTCGCCTGTCGCAACAAAGGGCAGCCGCTCTAACGCACTATTTATTGGCGCTCGGCGCTCCAGAAGAGCGCTTTGACGTTTCGCCACGTGGTGAGGAGCAGTTATTGGTTGCTGGCGAGGACGAGGCCGCGCATGCCATCAACCGACGGGTTTTCGTTTCTCCGACGTTATTGGATTAGACAACTCGTTAATTCCCAGCCGCGCTGACTGACACGGCTTTATGTCAGCGTTAATCAGTATTGTGTCCCCCAAAAGCGTTCGGCCGCGCCTTTATCCGATGCGGCTCCGAATGCGATAAGCGTGCGAGCAAACCAAAACAAACGGAATCGTTTTTTGTATCATAGACCCCTCGGGCCATTAGGAGCGACTGGGGATAGAGATGAAATTCACGGTAGAAAAAAGTACAACGATTAACGCACCGCTTTCGAAAGTTCGGCCTTTGATAGAGGATTTCAGCGCCTGGAATAGTTGGTCACCTTGGACGGTGATAGAGCCCGACTGCAAAATCGATGTAAAGGGAAAAGCTGGTGAACCTGGCCACTCGATGCAATGGGAGGGCGAGATTATTGGATCCGGCAGAAATACCGTTAAAAAT
>JBCCFA010000521.1:0-3082 GCA_039029975.1 Pseudomonadota bacterium | reverse complement strand
CTGCTGGCGCAGATTCTGCCGTCGGCGGTGTAAGCGAGGCCGAAGGCCGAACGACAGGCACCGATCGTTACGTAATAGCCCAATACTTTTTCGCGCTGTTGCTGACTAACCATGGGGCCCATGCCGGTCGCCTCATCTTGTGGCAAACCAATTTTTAAGGCCTCGGCTTTTTCTTTCAGGCCGGCGACAAAATCATCAAATATCGCGCGTTCGACATAAATTCGCTCCGTACCTAAACAGACTTGGCCACAGTTCGCGAACGCGGAACGGGCAGTGCCGTCTAATGCTGCGTCTAAATCGCAATCGGCGAAAATGATACCAGCATTCTTACCGCCCAATTCAAATGACACATCACGAATGCCAACTGCCGCGTTTTGCATGATGGCGGCGCCGGTAACCGTTTCACCCGTAAACGTAATGGCATCAACGTCTTGATGCTTGGTTAAAAACTCGCCCGCAGATTCTGGCCCAAATCCATTCACCACGTTATACACCCCCGCTGGCATGCCTACTTCGTTCATTACCTCGCCTAATAAGCTTGCGGTGCTGGGCGTTTCTTCGGAAGGCTTAACGACTACGGTATTCCCGCAGGCAAGAGCCGGCCCCACTTTCCAAGTCATCAATAATAAGGGCAAGTTCCACGGACAAATGACAGCGATCACGCCTTTTGGAACGCGCACCCCATAGTTGAGCGCGCCAGCGCCGTCCGGCGTTTCCATGCGGAAACACTCGGTCGGCACATTTTTAATCACGTCAGCGAAAATCTTGAAATTCGCGGCGCCCCGCGGAATATCGATATGGCTAGCTAACGAATAGGGTTTGCCTGTATCCAAACACTCCGCCGTTAAGAATTCGTCAAAACGTTCGTTGATTCGGTCGGCGACTTTGTACAGCATAGCCACCCGCTCGGCGATGGGCATTTGTCCCCATTCACCAACTTGCGCCGCCTTCGCTGCCCGCACTGCGGCGTCAACATCAGCTGCACTTGCTTCATGGACGTTAGCGAACGCAACCCCATTGGTTGGATCAAAATTTTTGTAGGTTTTATTGGCAGATGAGGTAATGAATTTGCCGTCAATAAAATTGAGAATTTCTTTGCGTTCGGACGACAGATTTGTCTCTAGCGCAGGATCACTAGCCATTAGGCGCTCCAATTATGTTGTTCAGACAAAACCGCCTGTATTTTTAGCCAAGCCGCCTCGCCCCGCGTTGATAACTCAACAAGTTTCTCATCGCTAAAATCCGCAGCAACACCCGTTTGGTAAGAGGAGCGTGCGACACATCGGTCATACCAATCGGCAACATTTTTTCGACTCGCGAACCACGCTCGCCAACCAAATTGCTGCAAGGTTTGAAAATACGGCGCCATGCCAGCATCAGCAAGAGAAAACTCATTCCCAGCTAACCACTGCTGTTCACCCAGCGTGCTTTGCATGTCAGCGATTGTTTTTTCGTACACCGCTATCGCGTCGACGACATCCGGCGCGTCGTAGCCCATTTTCAATAACCGACGTTGCCTTTCGCGACGCGGTTTCTCAACCACTTTATTAATCATCGCTTCTTGTTCGGCTGTGCTCATATTACGCAATTTGTCCGCCATGACTAACGGCCATTGCAAGGCTCCGCACGACGGATGCACGCTAATATCAATGTGTTTCATCCAAAATCGCATTTTCGCGACTTGATGCGGAGCTAGCGGCCGCAGTCTTATTTCCGGAAACGCGTCTTCTAGATATTCAGAAATGATTGAGGATTCGATGACTGGTTTACTATCGTGTACTAAGGTTGGCACAACACCCAAAGGATTGAGCTTGAGATACTCCGGTTCAAGATTTTCCTTCGCTGGCAAATTAACATCGACTTTGTGCCAAGATAGATTCTTCTCTGCCAAGATGATGCGAATTTTCTGGGAGCACGGGGACATTGGATGTGTGTAAAGGGTAATATCCATCCACTATTCACCCCGTGACTGTCGCTTCTTATTCACCGCGAACACGATACTATCGACGAACTTCGTTATTATCTTTTACGTGACTACGCCAAGAAAATTCTCATTCAATTTGCGGTCGTGATAGAAAATCGCTTTGCCGATTTCTTCTGCGTCCCACGTGATAGGTTCGCGATCTGGGTACCACGTGTAATCACCACAGAATACTTCGTTTCTGTTCCCCGAAGGATCGAAGAAATAAATCGTGCGACCGCGCGTAATGCCGTGGCGGGTTGGGCCAATATCAATGGAGATATTTTTCATGCCCATAATATCTGCGGCGCGTAAAATCTCCTCCCAGCTATTGAGCAGAAAAGAGGCGTGATGAAATTTATTCGGTTCTGGATGATCGACAAAGGCAATATCATGCGCTTTGTTTGAGCAGGAAAAAAATGCGACGATCATTTGGTTATCTGGCGTCAACACTTGCTCGGTACTATCAAAACCAAGTACGTTGGTGAATAGATCGGCGTTATCCGGAATATTTGGGCCGTACAACAAGCAATGATCGTATCTGTTCACCTCCATACCCGTCAGACCTTCAGGCCATGGATCTGGATTGCGCCTACCTAAGCCGTTTCCAACGTAATCTTTCTCGGCATAAAGCTCTAAAGAATGCCCGCTCGGGATTTGAAATCGCACGCGATGGCCGCAACCTTTAAGCTCGCCGGCCGCAATGCGTTCTGTCGGGCAACCGTATTCTCTCAGTTTTGCTTCAAGCTCATCTAGATCCTTAGTGCTGTGAGTTTTGAAACCCAAGAAATCCATGCCCGGTTCATCGGCTTCGCGCAGTACGATCGAGAAAGCGTCGTGCTCGTCCCAAGCTTTTAGATAAACCCGCCCTTGGTCATCTTCCCCGGTTTTGATCAAACCCATATGCTGTTCGTAATGTGTCACCGCGGGCTCCATTTCGAGTACCCGTATGCAGGTGTGTCCTGGTCTCATCACGCCGGTAAATGACATAGCCCTCTCCTCTGTTCTTTTTACCTAGATTCGCTTGTGTTTAGTGTATTGTTATACGCCTGATGACGATTGTTGTAAAAGGAGCCTCTAATGCAGTCGTGAATTCGCATCTTGCGCCCAAACCCGCCGTCT
>JBCCFA010000520.1:0-3084 GCA_039029975.1 Pseudomonadota bacterium | reverse complement strand
GGAGTTGCATCCGTGGTACGGTTCGGCCGCTTTAAAAAAAGTCAATGAAATTCACAATCAAATCCAAAATGTAAATATCACCACAGAATGATTGAAGAACTTATCGCATTAAATGCCAAGTCACCTTTACTCAGACTCAACGCCGAGCCATATAAGCGTAACCATTCTGGATCAGGCTGGTAATCCGGTAAGTACGCCTGACACTTTCGAACTGAGTAGCCCTGGTCTAGGGGTCCAAGTTTTCGCGAATAACTGGGGAGGTCAGGTAAATCTAACTACCGGATCAACCCCATTGGCGGCTGGTGTATACGACATTACCATCCGTCTTGAAGATCGCTTCAATTCAACGACTTTTCCATTTGATTATACCGATGCCAAATCGGACGAAACTATTTCTTTGAACAATGTTGTCGTCGGCTCTCCGGTAGTGCCAACTGGCGAAAAAATTACATCTCTTTCCTGGGTTGAATCAACGGAGCCGGCGAATGCTGATCGAGTCCAATTCAAATTCAGAACCAGCGGCACCGATGAAGAATGGCAATTTAGAACGGTAGTCGCGAATTCTGGCCAGTCAACAGTGGCGATTGAAAATTTGCTGGACGGTGATTACGATTACGAAATTCAGTACTTCGACGCCGACGATCGTATTATCAAATCGACGACGTCGATGTTCTCAGTATCCGGTGCTGGCACCACGAATGATTCAGCGATTTTTTCGTTTGATGATTTTCAGTCTAGCGCTACCACAGGTATTTCAATTGACGGCTATATTGAAGATGCAGCAATTTACGGCGACATTGAAAAGATACTTGTAAACGTATACGAAGCCGGCACGACAAACCTTGTCCCTAACGCTACCGATGTAGTCACAATTCCAGACGCACACTCAAGCTATTCCGGAAAAATAAATCTATCTGTGGGTTCGACGTTGGCAACGGGGCGTTATGACGCATTCGTTAGCATCATGATGAAGTCAGGCGAAATAAACACCGAGTCTTTTTTCTTCGAAGTCGGCACCCAACCCGCCCAGTTTCTAGAATCAACGATTACTTGGGACCGCAACAGTGGTCCACCCCATGCTTTATCCGTGTTAAGAATCTTGGATGGTGGCGAGTGGAAATCTTTGATAGATGATGAAGAGTTGGTCCCTGGCGTCTATCAAGTGGTGATGGATTATCATACACCAGGCGTTACCGAATATGTTATTGATTATTTGGATTCAACTGGTGAAATCATTGGCCAAGTAGAAGGCAGCTTAGATTTAGCAGACGGTGTTCAGTCGTCGAACAGCTCTGCACTCATAGATGTCAGTGCACCGCCGGCGCGCCAGGTTGCGAGCATTCTAAATAAGAGCAACCAAGAGATTTTTAGCGTTGATGCAGCTGGCGCAGTCGTGCAGCGCGAATACACGCCTTCAGGACAGGTAAACCGAGAAACGGCGTATGCGACGCTGCTGTCTCCAGCAGATTTTAAATCGATTTATGATGCTGAGGGCGACGCACGAGAAACCATTCTGGAGTCCGCTGTGCAGGTTTCACCAGACGATCGAGTGACTCGATACTTCTACGATCGACGTAACGATCTTATCGCGATGATTGCCCCCGATGGTGTAACCACCTCGTTCGAACGCGATCCGAATGGTAACGTTGTTCGGGAAATCGTCCATGCACAAAAAGCCAGCATTGAAACGCTCGATCTCGAAAACGATTATACCGTTAGTAATTATTTTCAAGGTGAAGGCCAAAATGCTAACCACATAATTTCCGCGGATGGTAGCGAGCTTTCGCTATCTGGAAATATCTGGAAGCAGATTTTTGTTGATTATGAAATTACCCCTAACACCGTAATAGAATTCGATTTCTTCTCGGATTCGGAAGGCCAAATCCAGGGTATCAGCTTTTCCGACGCAACGAACAAATACGATTCAATGAAGAGCTTTCAGCTGTTCGGAAATCAGCCGTATGCCAGGACGGAATATCAATATGAAAAGTTCGGGGAATACCAACACTTTGAAATCCCGATAGGTGAGTATTTTTACGAGGGAGAAAGCCTCACTGCGCCAGAGATCGGCAATTATTTGGGCTTTGCAAACGATGACGACCGGACTAATCCGCAGAACACGGCGAAATTCAAGAATATCCGACTGTACGAAGCAGTACCGAGGGAAAACGAGAACGATCAAGTAACCCATTACGTATACGACAACGCGGGAAGAATGAGTTATGCCGTGGATCCCGAGGGTGCGGTAACTGGCTACCGCTACGATGGTAATGGTAATGAATTATCGAGAACGGAATTTGCCACTTCGATAACGATTGCTCGGGATAAGACAGAACTTCGCGAAGAAGTTGCAAAGCTATTAACAAGCGACTTATCAGATCGAATTAGTTATCAGTACTTTGATGCCGGGAATCGCGTAATAGGGGCGATCGATCCTGAAGGTACGTATGTAACCTTAGATGTAAACGCGCACGGAGAGGTAACCCGTTCAACGAGCTATTCCGAGCGAGTAACAGAAGATCTTGCGGGTAGCCTCGAAACGGGTTTAGGTGTTCCACCGAGTGTCGAAGTAACAACACCCACGTCGCCGAACCATGCGTATGTTTTGGCCAACACCGCTATTGATAGAACTAACCACTCTGTCTACGATTCGGTTGGACGAATGGTGGCGTCAGTGGATGGCGAAGGTGCGGTTTCCAAATATTTCTATAACGAAAAAGGCGAGCTAATTTCAGAAGAAATATTGGCAAATAAGCTCAGTCCCAGTGAAGTCCTAGCGCTAGGATCGCAACCAGATCTAGGGACCATCTCCACGCCCCCCTCCGCGAAAGACCGCAAGTTGCATTACTTTCATGATCGTGTGGGGCGTCTCTTAGCGGAGGTTGACGCCGAAAATTATTTCACGACTAATAAATTCAACAGTTTCGGAGAAACTATTGGGAACGTTCGGTACGCGGAAAAACTCAGTCTGCAAGAGCTAACTGACGCCGTTGGCTCGAACAACTTCAACGAAGATTTTGAAGAATTGGAAGCCAGAAGGGCATTTTCACTTGAAAATAGGACTACGATAATCGAGCGCGATTT
>JBCCFA010000519.1:0-3091 GCA_039029975.1 Pseudomonadota bacterium | reverse complement strand
CGGGCAACGCGTTACCCTAAATGCTCTGTAGTGTCCCCCGACGCGTGCGTTCCCTAACGTCGAGTTCATTATCGTGAACTACGAGATGCCGTGTTGCTCAAATCCAGGCGTTTTTACCCAGAATATGGAGGTTGATGTCACACTAGTGCCCGTTCCAATGGTAGGCCTTTTGCTTTTGGGGATAATGGCCTGCGGAGGAGCCTATTTTTTTCAGTCTCAGAATTGAGTGAGCCAGTTTAAAGGCGAAGCACGGGAACCAAGGGCCCTAATAAAAAATTAACGCGAACTAACTGCGTTCCAAATGTGGAATAATTAATTTTTCCCTGACACATATCAACGGGCATAAACTCTAATTTTTGAATATCCCTGCAGGTTAGACCACGATCATTCATTGGGCTTGATGCTTAGTCTTTCCCCGAATGACGCATTAAACGAGCGAGAAAAGAAAAATGACACAAAATTTTCAAGAAATTTTATTGGACCTCGATGGCGATACCGCGCGGATAACGCTAAATCGGCCATCGGCGTTAAATGCCATTACGCCGTTAATGTTGACGGAACTTGAAGCAGCACTCAGCGAAGTTTCTAAACAAGACGCAATTAGATTTGTGGTGCTCACCGGGGAGGGCCGTGCATTCAGCGCAGGGGTTGATCTCAAAGCCTTGGGTGAGCGCGAATTGGTTAACGGCAAGGTGGGTGATTTCATCGATATACCCGCTCGCAAAGTGATCGAGTCTATTGAGAAATTACCGCAACCGGTTATCGCACGGGTCAACGGATTCTGTTTTACCGGCGCGTTGGAAATTGTGCTGGCTTGCGATTTGGTCGTAGTTAGTGAAAAAGCGCGTCTTGGCGATACCCACGCGAAGTGGGGTTTGCGTCCTACGTGGGGAATGAGTCAGCGGCTGGTGCGCCGGGTAGGCGTTGCCAAGGCACGAGAATTATCGTTAACAGCTCGAACATTAACCGGGCAGGATGCTGTTGATCTGGGTATCGCCAACCAGGTTGCAAGCGCAGATGATCTAGATACGACAATAGAAAAACTGATCGACGAAATGCGCCCAAATAGTAGTGAAGCCTTTATTGCATACAAAGACCTATATCGTGCGGCCGACAACTTGGGACTGCACGATGGATTGAATTACGAGGCGGAAACAGATTACGAGTTTACCGATTCGCACGAGCGGCTGGCGGAGTTTCGTTAACAGAAGGGAATCGGCGAATGGATTTTGAGTTTGGCTGTTGTTTTTTTTAGATAAATATTTCAACCGCGCGCTAGACTCGTGATCTAAGATGGCCGTAGTGTCCAACCCCAAGCGTAAGCAAACCTTTCTAGGGTCATTTCCGAGTAGATATTCGTAACAAGCCTGAAGAACAAGCAAACAATGCGAGCAAGCCTACTAGCAGAGACGGGAAGAGCGGAATCTTAATTATTTCGACCGACGGAAAAGACTCCGGATCATTTGGGTCAAACTCGTCATGCTCAACTAAACCATTCGCATTGGCATCTTCTTCGCCATCCAGCGATCCGTCTTGGTCAGTATCCGGGTTGGTTGCGTTAGTTGTTGTAGTTGGATCGCTGTCGCCCACGAATACCGTTAAGTCCGTCCCCAGAAGCGGGCCGCTGCCATCAGGATCTAAAACCCCAGAAACCACACCGCGCTCGGTGCCATCTTGGATGCCATCATTATCAGTATCTGGATCGCACGGGTCCAATTCACCCTCATCAACAAAACCGTTTTGGTTGAGATCCTCCTCGGCATCAGGGATACCGTCATCGTCTGAATCGAGATCTAAAGCCGAAGTACACCCAAAACGTTCGACGTCCGTGGGGATCGAGTCACCATCAGCGTCGCTCACTAAACGGTTTAACATTAGCGTTGCCATGCCGCCATAAGCGTTCTGAATAACTAAATCAGGATAAGAGTCCTGGTCGATATCAGTAATGGAAAATGAGTGTGCTTCCATGCCGGGATCGAAACGCGCCTTTCCTTGAATAGATCCATCTTCATTTAGAATGTGAAAGTCGATTTTTCCGTAAGGTCTCAGCAAGACAATATCATCGAGCCCGTCTTGATCTAAATCGTCGATCCCAATTTGGGCCACTGTTTTGTAATCACCGTTTCTCATGGACAATGACTCAAAGCCCAAACTCTCATCAAACCGCATAATGTGGAATCGACCACCATGCCAATCTATTGCGAAAACCTCTGCCCTAGCCTCTCCGATAAAATTACCCAAGCCAACGGCGCGAAGCGGCGACCCAATATCATATTCCGTGAATTCTCCGTAGCTTAATGTCTCATTGGCACTTGATATTCGGATTGTCGAATTAGACACCACCAAAACAATGTCTTCCGATTCGCCGCCAGTGAGATTACCGATCAGTAAATTATCTAAAGAGCCTGTAATATTTTCTTGATGTGCAATCTGCAATTGGCCATTCGGCCCGCCGCCGAAAACCGTGAGGACGGCGGGATTTTGCGATAAATGCACGACATCAGAGTAACCGTCGGCGTTGATATCGCGAAAAACAGCGGCGTGATATTCTCCATTCAACGGATAATCAAAAGGTCCGAGAAACTGATGATTGGCTGCGGAGATAAAAATTCGCAGCATCGTGTCATCGACGGCAGCTATATCGTCAAGGCCATCACCATCTATATCGGCTAGCGCAATAGCTTCGGGCTGAATGTTATCGACTTCTACGATTGACTCGCTCGAACCATCTACTGCAAGGTCAAATGATGCTCTCAAACCAAAGTCGCGTGTGGAGGCCAACAAATCGAACGTTGAAGACCCATCCATGTTGCCGGGCGCCATTAGATAAGTCACTACATTAGTCCGCAAATTACGTGACGACGCTAAAGCGCCATCAGCAGTGCCTTTAAGAATCCTGATAAGACCGCCTTCAAAAACGAGAATGTCGTTAATACTGTCTTGATTAATGTCATAGACGAGGTGCGTGTTTATAGCAAGTAAGAATTTATATGCTTAGGAACAGTCAAAAAATAAGGTATCATTTTGCTCGATTTTTTGCACCAGCTCAGCCTCATAAAAACCTTATGTGCCTCGGTACAGGCTGTTTTTT
>JBCCFA010000518.1:0-3092 GCA_039029975.1 Pseudomonadota bacterium | reverse complement strand
TAGCAAAAGACGGGTCCGTACGGAAGAGAAATTGTGATTCGTAATGAAATATGGCGGTCGACGAGTTCGCTGAAGACAATCTGAATAAATGCGGTTTATTAGATACTTGCGAGCGGAAAGTGATATTCATTGATCTTGTAACATTTTCTTAATATTTGGAGACGTAGTTGTTACGTTTCAATTTCTACCGGTTTCCGCCAAACGAAATTTGATAGAAATGACTAGTTAATTTTGGTTAGCCGAGAAAAAAGCCGATTAAAAAAAAAGGTTTTTTTCTTCCATAAATCCGTGATAGCTTAAAAAGCAGATAAGCGGAAGTAATCCGCGAAAAAGAAAAAAAGTTTAGGCAGGGAAAAGGGATGAACGCCGATTTCGCGTTAACGCTCACTAACGATGTGCTGTGGACGGCACTTCGAATCGCAGGACCCATCTTAGCGCTCAGCATGCTAGTCGGTTTAATGATTAGCATTTTTCAAGTCGTTACCCAGATCCAAGAGATCTCCCTCACTTTCGTGCCGAAAATGGTCACGGTTGCTTTAACTTTAATCGTTTTAGGTAATTGGATGCTGGGTACGCTCATTGAGTTTTCTCGGGCGCTAATTAGTGGTATCCCGGGGTATTTCTGACAATGACATCGGAATCTTTGTCGTTAGTTAGCTTAGGTTCGGTTCGGATAGGGGTGCTATTGAGCTACCTACCCATCTTCACGATAACCCGCGTGCCAGTACTGATAAGGATATTGCTGGCCGTCGCGCTTAGTGTTGCGTTGCTGCACGCAACAGCTGGTGGTCAGCTTACGACCTTGGCGGACTTTGTTGCGGCTTTGTGTAGAGAAATCTTCGTCGGCGCGGTATTGGTATTTGGTTTCATGTGTGGGTTTGGCGCGCTGCTGTTCGGTGGCCGAATTGCGGATTTTCAAATGGGTTTTGGCGTCGCTGGGCTACTGGACCCGGCCTCCGGTAATCAATCACCTCTGTTAGGCACACTTCTTCATATGGCGGGTTTGTTAACTTTCTTTGCGGTCGATGGTCATCTCCTGTTTCTGCGTGGCTTAGCATTTTCATTCAGCCATGTCCCTGTCGGCGCCGGCTTGCCGATGCTGTCTTTAGACGCATTGATTGCCCAATTTGGCGTGATGTTTTTCATTGGCTTAGCGGTGGTTGCCCCCGTTGTGATGTCGCTATTAATGGTTGATTTAGGCATGGCGATAGCGGGTCGAACCATGCCGCAAGTAAATATGTTTATTGTCGGCTTACCGCTCAAGATCTTTCTGGGCCTATTTGTGCTAGCAATCTCAATCCCTTATTTATCGCCGTTGTTACAACGACTATACGCCACGATATTTGAATTCTGGGAGTACGTAATGACCTAAAAGCGCATCGTCGCTACCGATAAAGATTAGAAAGAAGAAAATGGACCAACAAGAAGAACAAGATAAAACTGAACAGGCAACGCCCTATAAGCTGCGACAAGCTAAACGGCAGGGGCAGGTCGCAAAAAGTACCGAGCTAACGTCTGCGGTTGTGCTGGTCGCCGCATTGCTGTTCGCGAGCGTGTATGCGGAAGAGCTGGTTATTGGGTTTCTACGTTTCGTCTCTGCCTTGTTTTCGAACGCCCATGTCATCGTATTCGAACCAGAGAATATCGTTGCCTTACTCAGCACGATTTTGTCTGGTCTTCTTCACGTTGTTGGTCCGTTGATTGGGGTAATCTTAATCGCGGCCTTGGTCGGCAATTTTATTCAAACGGGGCCGATTCTAAGTACGCAGCCCATTAAACCGGATTTTAAGCGCATCAGCCCGGTCACAGGACTGAAACGGATATTTTCGATTCGCCTGCTTTACGAGGCGGTCAAAACGATAATTAAGGTCGCACTGTATGCCGTGGTGATCTGGATGGTGATTCGTCACGTCTTACCGCAAATTGTTGCGCTGATCGACACCTCGGCAAAATATTATGGCGCGTTTTTGATTTCCGTCGCGTCGAAACTCCTGTTCGCATTAGTCATCGCCATATT
Organism: Pseudomonadota bacterium; assembly: GCA_039029975.1. Taxonomy (GTDB): domain Bacteria; phylum Pseudomonadota; class Gammaproteobacteria; genus JBCCFA01. Next base: position 1,075 of record JBCCFA010000518.1, on the reverse strand, counting down.
TGTGGTTGCGGTCATTGATGTTGCTTATACGCGTTGGGAGTTTCTAAAACGCATGCGTATGAGTCGCCGCGAGTTAAAGGAAGAGATTAAACGTCGAGAGGGCGACCCGCGGGTGCGCTCAAAATTGAAGGAATTACAGCACGAAGCGGCCAAACGCGCCGGTTCGATTAACCGCGTTCCCGATGCTGACGTAATCATTACCAATCCGCAAAGATTGGCTGTTGCCATTCGCTACAACGCAGATGAACACAATGTGCCCATTGTGCTGGCAAAGGGCGGTGGCTTAATGGCGAAGATGATTCGCATGACGGCGGCCAAGCACAATATCCCCTTGATAGAAAACAAAGCGGTAGCGAGACACTTGTTTCGGCGCACTGCAATTGGTGATCCCATCGATAGTGCCATGTTCGCCGAAGTCGCGCGGATACTGGTTTGGGTGTTTGCGACGCGCGAACGTTCACGACCTTCGTTTCCAGTGGGGGAAAATGCCTCGACATGAATACAGCACGCTTATTCGGTAATGATCAAACCGACTTGGTGTTGGTATTTGGCATCATTGGAATTTTGGTTGTTTTGTTCACGCCCATTCCTGCGGTGCTGCTCGATTTTTTACTAGTCGCCAACATCACGTTTGCGATGCTGATTCTGCTGTTAACGTTTTACGTTGAAAAACCCCTGCAGTTTTCAACGTTCCCGTCTTTATTGCTTATTGCTACCTTGTTTCGTTTGGCGCTCAATATTGCCGCAACTCGCTTAATACTAAGTGATGCGGCTGCCGGTGAGGTCATCGACGCGATCGGTGAGCATGTCGTTGGCGGCAACTATGTCATTGGCATGATTGTGTTCTTGGTGTTGGTAGTTGTGCAGTACGTGGTTGTTACGAGTGGTGCGCAACGGGTTGCGGAGGTTGCAGCGCGGTTTACCTTGGATGGGATGCCAGGTAAGCAGATGAGTATTGATGCTGATTTGAATATGGGGCTTATTTCGGATCAGGAAGCACAAGACCGGCGAAAGCTTATTGAGCGCGAAGCGAATTTTTATGGCTCCATGGACGGGGCGTCTAAGTTTGTTAAAG
>JBCCFA010000517.1:0-3098 GCA_039029975.1 Pseudomonadota bacterium | reverse complement strand
GCGTGACAAAAGTCCCCGCGGCAGATCACACTTTTTCCATTAGCGTTGAGCGGCTTCGGTTTGAACAAGCAATGTTAGAGACGTTCGCGTTGAATGCGGAATAGACTGACCTTGCAGGCGTTCAGAGAACTAGATTTTTATTTCATTAAGCCATGCAAAAATTTCACCGGAATCGCGTAAGTGATGTCACTCGGGTCAGAAAGCACTTTCTCCTTTCTTGATTTAACGAACACTTTGTTAATCACACCGATCACATTGCCCGAATCAGTATCAAATAATGGGCTCCCGGAGTTCCCTGGATAAGCAGTCGCATCAAGCTGATACACGAAATAAGGATTCTTAAGCGCTCGGACTTGAGCCGCTGATAGAGAATTTGAATTTGCAGCTGGAATCACGACAGGCGTGATGGCGGACAAATACCCGCCGTGTGTCACTGGATATAAACCTAAAACGCTACCGATCGGATAACCCATGAATGCGATAGCACTTCCTTCGGCAAGCGGTGGTTCTGGGGGTGCCAATTTCAAAGCCGGTAAGGGCGCCCCCATTTGTCGGAGTATAGCAAGGTCATGTGTTTCATCTCGTTTGATAATTTTTACTGGTCGTACTTCAACGTGACGACCAGTGCCTACAAATATGACTAATTTTTCGAATTCTGGATTTTCGATTGGGGGAATAACGTGCGCGTTAGTAGCAATCATTTTGCCATCGCCAATTACGAAGCCTGTCGCCATTAACAAATTTGGTGGCCTGCGCGTCTTCAGCTGCGTGCCAATTCCGACGATGCTAGGTTTTGATGTTTCAACTAACTCGCGCAAATCGTGGCCCGAGGTGTTAAAACTCAGCAAACAGATTAGTACCAATAATGGGAGTATTCGAAAATACCGGCGAACAGATTCGAGATTGCTACGTAAAATAACACCATGCGGTGGAGTTTGGGTTACCACTGCTTGTTTTGCTCCCAGGCTAGCGATGTCTTTACGATAGTTTCGATGTCGTCGTAACGTGGCGTCCAATTAAGCGTTTCTCGCACCTTGTTGGCAACGGCTATCAAACTCGGCGGGTCGCCAGCACGACGCGGCGATTCCTCGACGGACAACTGAGCCCCGTGAAGTTTTTCGACCATCTCGATAATTTCGCGGACGCTTAAACCGCGGCCGTACCCGCAGTTCAATGTACTTGATTGCCCACCGGCTTGAAGATAATGCAGCGCATCGACATGTGCCGCGGCTAAATCACTGACATGAATATAATCGCGTACGCCCGTTCCATCTGGGTTTGGATAATCGGTGCCGAAGATATGCAATTTTTCGCGCTTTCCAAGCGCCACCTCGCAGGCTACTTTAACGAGCAGGGTTGCATTCGGGGTTGATTGTCCGATGTCACCTGTGGGATCTGATCCAGCCACATTAAAGTAACGTAGGATTACATGCCGCATATCGCACGATTTGCTGGTGTCTCGAATCATATGTTCAGACATTAGCTTTGACATACCATAAGGATTGATCGGTGCGAGCATTGCTTGTTCATCGCATTCGCCTGATTCTGGGATGCCATAAACAGCTGCGGTGGAGGAGAAAATAACGTTTGCGACGTCGTGGGTCACGCAGGTCTCAATGAGACTCCGCGTTTTACAGGTGTTATTTCCATAATAAAGCAGCGGTTTTTCGACGGATTCAGGCACGATAGTCAACGCGGCGAAGTGAATGAGGGAATCGATTTGATGTTTACGGATCACATCCCCCACAAGCGAGCTGTCTGCCACGTCCCCTTCGTAAAACTCGCCGAACAGGATAGCTTGGCGAAATCCTTTGGATAGATTGTCAATGGTCACGACGTGATGACCTGCTTCTCCGAGCGCTTTGACCGTGTGGCTCCCGATGTAGCCTGCGCCGCCGGTGACTAGTACATTTGCCATTGTTGCCTCGCACAAATAATTAAGGATCAGGAACTTTAGTTCCGAATAAGGATCTTAGTAGAAAGCCGTCTGAATTCGGAAAATTCATCTGCTATGATCATCAAATCAACGAATATTAGGGTAAATATTGTGAAAATCATGCACAAACCTTTGAAATTTGTCTTAGTTGCTTCACTACTTGGATTTGTGACCCAAACCAGCTTCGCTAATGACTACCCGACGCTGGAGCGCGTGGACCATGTTCTCACCTGTATGCGTTTGGCCGGGGGGCAAAGCGTGGATAATCTTTACGCGTGTTCATGTGAAATTGATGTGATTTCGCAGCACGTTGCCTTCGATGATTTCACCGAAGCTCGGACTTACGAAATATATAAACGCATGCCGGGTGAGAAGGGCGGAATTTTTAGGGAATCAGCCCGCGCCGATGAGATTGTCGCCAAGTTAACTGAAGCGCGTGATGACGCGAAAAAGCGCTGTTTCATTGGGAAAAACCGCAAGAAAGCCGCGACGCAAGCGCCAGCTAAGTCCGCTGCTAACCCATCCTCCTAGCGCTTTTGCTACATCCTAAGGGGTGTGATTTGCGGGCCAGCGCACATACGGAGAAGTATGCCGGTCGTTATTTGAGACCTCCGATTTAATCTAGTCACCTGGCGCTTGCCCGTCGGGAAAATTTCCTTATAATCTTGGGACAGAAGGTAAGACATCGCGCTGTTAGCGACATCAACCTTCGCTCGGCGCTGTCGTAGATAGTGGTGGATCGATAGTACAGCATTTGTTTTTGTGAGCCGCCTTACTTGGGCGGACGTATAAGCGATCGAACCACAATACTAATAGCAACAGACTAGGCGCTGCGAAGAGACAATAATTTGAATTTTATGCCGCTCAAGTTCCTCCCGTCTTCTGAAAGGGCCTTTGGAACAAACGAATTACCGAATTTTTCCTGCGCTAAAGGCGCGAACGTAATCAGTTCGCGTGAAATCGTGTCAACAGACACAACTGCGGTCCCCATTACCGTGCACAGCCGTTGCTCACGATAAAAGTCGAATAACTATAATGGCCAGCACAGGAACCATAAAGAATTCAATATACTCTGTCATCGATCTTCCGGTCTCGGGTCGGTGAGGAGTCTAAAAATCATTAGAGACCAACACGTGACTGTTAACAGTGATAGTGAAACTAT
>JBCCFA010000516.1:0-3111 GCA_039029975.1 Pseudomonadota bacterium | reverse complement strand
GCCTCGCCGACCGCGGCCGGCGGTTTGATATTCGCTCAACACCAGCCGTCCGTGCACATCTTCACGCGCAGATTCAGTCAATAATTTTTCGTTAGTTGAATCGACGACTTGATAAACATCGATAGAGGAAATTTTTTCCGCCACATCGTGCGGCAGTGCGGTCTTAATTTCTTGGGCGTTTAAGAACTCATAACCGCCTGGCAAACGGTAACCTTTGCCAGAGACTGCATGAATATCTATGCCCAACGCTTGTAACTGTTTGACTTGGTGCCACACCGCACCACGAGTGAGCTGCATGTTGTCGGCAAGTTCTTGACCCGAACGATTCCGACCGTCTTGCAGTTTTTCAAGCAAGGCGAATAATTTCTGCACAGGATGCGCGGTTGAATTATTTTAGTTCTGTGGGATCTTCGGATCCGTCATCAATATTAAAGAAATCTGCGGCATCGTCGTCTTGAACGCCACCGTCATCATTGCCCGGCGGGGCATCCATGATTGCGGTTTCTTCTACGTCGTCCGCTTCCATTGCGGAAGTTTCAATAAACTTATCTAAGGAAACATCTTCTACATCGTCCGACGTCTCGTCAGGGGCTTGAGTTGGGGGCGATTTAAACGAATTCGTTTCGATAAAATCATCGAGCGTGACGTCATTTGGATCTTCTGCGGGCGGCGCCTGCATATTAAGCATCGTATCAAAATGACTGGCGTCAACTTGCTGGGTAGGTGCCGCATCGTCGGCTTCGGCGAGCTCACGGGCGCGTTCTAAACGCTCATCCAACGCCGCCTGGTCAAGATCGTGCGCATCGGTGCTAGCAGGCTCATCACTGGCCTGTGCGTCATCAACGTCAAAGTTAGTGGTCGTTGGGTCGGGACTTTCCTCCGCGTCGGCTACTGGCCCGACCGTGATGTCATCGAAAAAAGCCGACGCCTCTGCATCAAATTCTTGATCGATTTCGCCTTCCGGTGCCGCCACCACGCCACCACTAGGTATTACCACCGTTGCCGGATTATTTGGATTCATTTCCGTGATATCTTCCGACTCATCGTCGTCGGGCTCTTCCAGGACGACGGGTACGGCATCCTCGCCTGTTACATCAAATATGTCGTCGATAGACGTTTGCGGTTCGCTGGTAATTTCTTCTTCGATAAACTCATCTGGCACGCCCGGTTTGTCTAGCCGACTATCGTCGGAACCATCGAGCGTTTCATCCACGCCCGCCTCTTCCGGCACGTTAGGCGCTTCATCGAACATCCCATCGTCACTCTTACTTACCTCTGCGTTTTCCCCTGCCGCGGCTATCTCGGCTGCCGCAGCACCGCTCGCTGCAACTGTCCCGAGCATTGTGGCATCGGCAACAATGGTCGCCTCACCGGGCAAAGCTTCGGCTATCATCGTTTCACCCGCGTCCGCAATATCCGGTTGCGTGAACTCAAATTCCGCATTGTGGAATCGAAGGCGATCACCATGGCGTAGCTGGCACTCACCGCTGAGACGCTTGTCGTTCACATAGGTACCGTTCACACTGCCCTGATCTTGTACCCAGTAAGCCTTATCTTTGTATTTAATAAGGGCATGCCGTCTACCAACCGTTGGTACATTAATGACCATGTACTTCAAGTGTTCATCCGGCGTGCCGGCCACACGCCCGATCATTAAAGTTTGCGCATCTAAATTTACGAGCGGTTCAACCGCCATGCCGGACATATCGTGAAGAAAAGCGGGTGGCGCGTTCACCACTGGCGCGGACGACTCGTTGATTTCACTCACCGAGGCATCAGCTTTATTACGCTTGCGACGAATAAACCACACAACCAGCAATAAGAGCGCAAGTAGGCAGCCAGCGGCAAATAGCAATGGAAGCATTAATCCTTCTTCCATGACCGGCGGTTCTTCGGCCGCGACTAACATTGGGGGCTCACCCGGGCGTGAGACAACCACACCAGGTTGATCGTTTTCCTCTGTCCCCGAACCGTATAGCTCACGGGCTAATTGTTCGATTGGAATCCCTTCAATTGCCGAAATTTCTTTCAGCGCTTCGAGATCTTCGGGAGAAATTTGCGCAAGCAAATCACTCGATTCGCTAGGTTGATCTTCTGTGACAGGGGCTTCAATAACCGGCGAGGGTAGCGGCTCTGCCGATTCGACTTGCGGTTGCGGAGCGGGCGTCGGTTCCGGTGCGGGCGGTGTAATTTCGGCCACAACCGGTTTTGGCGTCGAGATACGAGTTTGTATTTCGCTAAATACACCCGACAAATCAGCCGGCGTTAAGGCGCGAAAGTATTCGCCTTTTGTTTTTTTTGCGAGTGACTGAATGAGAAAAAAATCTGCGTTTTCGGTAAACGCGACAGCCAGAACTTGAATTTCATTATCGGCTGCATCAACGGCCAGCTCCTCTCGCAGCCATTTCGTTTTCTCCACATCCGCTGCGGCATTTCCGGTGTCGACAATCCCGTCTGTCATGAAGACGATGTACTTATCTGCGACTTCTCGACCGTTTGTTTTTAATTCATAAATAGCACGTTCTACGGCGGCAGGACTATCCGTGAGCTGACCCCGATAATTAATATCGTCCAAGCTATTTAAGAGGAGTTGTTTATTCGGGCCTTCAGCAACCGTCAACGGCACTGCCAAGGTGACCCGCTGATCAAAGATCAGTACGCCGGCGTGTGTTTCGGAGGATAAGGATTCGATAAATTCCCGCACCGCCGTGGTGGCGAGAAATTCCGGATCATTCTTTTTCATGCTGCCGGAGTTGTCTAAAACCAACAGCACGTCCTGTTCAGCTGCCGCACCAACAGGGAAGATAAATAAAGTCAGTACAGTGATTGCGATAACTGAGACACGACGAGACCAGCGCATGTTTCTCGTTGCTGTATGAATCCGCTTCCTGCTTGCAGTTAGTGTTGGCAGTTTAATCATCGACATCCTCTATATCAGCCGCTAATTTCGCCCATTCGCTCCACGATCCGCCATACAAACGCGGCTCAGGTAGTCCGGCAACCAACTGAGCAAAGATATTTAGGCAAGCGGATACGCCTGAACCACAGTAATGTACGGTGTGCTCGTCGGGGAGTCTACCCAAAGATTGTTGAAAACTGGCCCTAATTTCG
>JBCCFA010000515.1:0-3115 GCA_039029975.1 Pseudomonadota bacterium | reverse complement strand
GGCGCTGAGTGCCGACATCGGCATCTTCGTCCAGCGCCATTGGATCCGCGAAAAGCCGTGGGAAAACCCCGACGCCTACCGAGAACCGCTCCGACGACAGACCCGCAAAGGCTGGCCCAAGCCAAGCTCATTACTCCATAACCGAGAAAGGCCAACACTAACACGGTAGTTGTGGACGCCAGGGCAACGGCAACCCCGAGCTTTAATAGTCCCCCAAACGCCATCCCCCGCTTGAGCAACGGGGTCGTCATAGAACCAAAAGGAATGACGAAAAAATTAAAGGCAGTGACGTGAATGACGGCCGATAGCAGCGGCTCGTTATAGTAACGCGCGATTGTTTCCGCACCAAAAAACACTAACAAGCCGATCGACCAAGCGAGCAAGATTGTCAAACCGAACGCATTGGCTACTTTTTCTTTAGAAAGAGATTTTTCTTGAACGAGGTACTGACCCACTCCGAAGTCACGGAACATCTGCGCAATACTCATTAGCGCCGCGCCAATGGTATAGATCCCGATCTCCTCTGGCGTTAATAAGCGCGCCAGCACAACTACCGAAATGAACTGTAGTCCCCCTACCAAATACCTTTGGAGAAATGACAAAAATAGCGAGCGAGATACGTTACCCTTATTCGCGTTCAAAATTCGTTTCTCTCTGATTGGGTATCTTCGTACTTGATGGCGAATGTTTGTTCGGTGCCACTGTATGGTTTGATAGATTCTTGCCTTTGAAGTCTAAACCTGAACGGGCACGACGCGTGAGGGTAGGAGGTTCGCCAAATCAATCAACGCGATATAAATTGGCTTTGGTAATCCCACAAATAGCGAAATGGCGTAATTAAAATCCGTGCCCGCCCTTATGTGTGAGCGCATCAACCAAGCGTGCCCGAGCCTTCTATTATCGTAGTCGATTTTTTTCTGCTTGCACGAACGATATTAGGAAACAAAATAATTCAAAGTCAGCTGTTCTTGATGATCAGCATCGAAATCACGTTCAATTTTTTCCCTCGCTTCACGTCCGTATTTGAGTCGCAAATTACCGTCCCTAGTAAGAGATTCTAGGCTTGTTACTAAAGAGGTTACGTTGCGGCGCTCTACTACGAAGCCTTGTCGCTGATGTTCCACCAGAATCGGCAAGTCCCCTACTTGAGTGACGACGGATGGCAAACCGCTGGCCATTGCTTCCAATTGGGCATACGGAAAGCCTTCGTTATCGGAACACATCACGAAGATATCAAGCTGCTGAAGGAAGGTGGGTACATCGCTGCAATGACCTTCTAATCTAACAATCTCGCTCAGACCAAGTTCACGTATTTGCGCTTCGAGCTTTTCTCGCTCGGGCCCTTCTCCGGCGATTCGACATTCCAGGGACATTCCGGCTTTGACTAACTCTTTTGTCGCAGAAATTAATAAATCAAAACGCTTCTGTGTGGATAGGCTACCGCACCCCCCAATGACAACTTTGTCCTTTTCCGCATCGCGTTGCACGACGGGGAATTCTGCGACATCCACGCCGTTCGCGATAAATGTAAAAAATTCTGGTTGGATTTTTAGTATTTTTGAGACTCTCGCAGCATGATAATCACTGACACTTATCCCACTATCGAAACATCCAAGAAAACGCCGCAATCTTCCAAGAGATTTGTTCCAAGGACTCCATGGAAAGTACTTGTCGTATATAGATTCGGGGAGCTTCTCCGATTTGATAGCAAGATGCATCGTGAATATCTTTTTTGCGGGGCTTGAGCGGAACCCTTCAGAAAGCAATATCGTGTCCCGAACCACGTGAGCGGCGACCTCGCAATCTATGACATCTGGTCCAATATCAGCGATTTCACGATCTAATACTAATGCGTTCTCCAGCGCAGGCCGCGCGTCAAACGGTAATTCGAACACCGTTGCACCAGCCGCTTGTAGCTCGCCAACAAACTGTGCATTAGCTTCCGTTATATTCATCCCTATCCAGACTGAGTTCCCCGCGTCGATCAATCGTTTGTTTAGACTTCCGAGGTATTTGTGCGCACCACCGAATGTAGCAACGTAGCGACCAATTATTATAATTTTCTTGCTTTTCTTCATGCCTAATCCAATCTGACAACCCAGATTTCAGTCTTTGATTGTCACCTTCGTGACGATCTCATACGTACCTGCGCTCGGCGTCGATTCAATGAATAAATACCCCATCCCGTACTTCTTTCTCGCATTTGGTTTGTTACTGTATCCGGGAGTAAGTCCGTCTTTTTTGTGTCCATGCCATAACCCGGTTGGACCGATTAATTCTTTGCCCTCGCCCCCGCTCCATTCTAATTTAGCGTCTTGAGCACTTATCTCAAGTACGGCACGGCTCGTTTCCGCTTTCAAACCTGAGATCAAAGGTACTTCTGGTAATCGAAAAGATACCAGCACACGGGCTTGTTTCGGTGCCTTTATGATGTCTGTGATCGTGACTATTGAGGCATCATGCACTATGGTTCGCTTAACCTCTTCTACCCCACGATACTTCAATAATTTAGCGAAACTAGTCGATGCAGTTAGAACCGAATCATCGATTGAAAACTTCGTGAGCGTCTGCGGACGGTACGGCGTGTTTTCCTCTGACAAAACATCTCTCGCCGACACGGCGCGGTAAGAACGCGGCGATTGGTTTCTTAGCTTGCTCCAATAAGTGCTACCTTGCCCTAAGGTTGCTCTTATCTTTTTGTCGTTATTCCATATCCATATTCCGCTGTTATTGGTCTCATCATAAAACGCCTTGCCGGTGATCCCTCTGACTAATATCGGTTCACCATTTTTATAAATCGATAAAGCACCGGAAGACGGTTCGTATCGAGCGCTATCCCAGTGGCGAGCAAACATGTACACCGCAATGTCATTTTTGTTCCAACCGGTTCTGCTAGTGACTAAGTCTGCGCCTTCAAGGTATTTCTGTAACGGCAAATTCAAATCTTGGGGCCCTTTGCCTTCGAGTCCCCGCAAGTCACCGAGTATTAACTTAAATAGCAAACCGTATTTCGAACGGCCCGCTCCATCTATAAGCCATTTTCCCAACGCCTTGGTATCTGGCGAAGTGAAGCCCGTGCTCAACTCAAGTGACCATTTCGCGACATTTCCGAGAG
>JBCCFA010000514.1:0-3116 GCA_039029975.1 Pseudomonadota bacterium | reverse complement strand
GCCATGTCGACACTGGCTTTCGCCGATGGTTTCTTTTTCTTCGGCGCAGAGATTGTTAGCGTAGGGCTGGCCGTATTCGCTTTTACGACAATTATCGGCTGGAGCTACTATGGGGAACGTTGCGCTGCCTACTTGTTCGGCACCATCGCGGTTCCCGTCTACCGAATTGTTTGGGTTAGCGCAGTCTTGGTTGGCGCCTTATTCGAACTCGAACTCGTCTGGACGTTCGCCGATATTTTTAACGGCTTAATGGCAATTCCTAATTTAATCGCCTTGTTGGCGTTGAGTCCGATTATCTTTGCGGAAACCCGTCGATATTTTGTGAAACCTTCAAACAACTCGGCCGCAGAGAGCTAGCTATGAGCAACACACTCAACCAATCGTCTCAAATCAAGCAAATGGTGACCGCCGCATTGACAGAAGATATTGGGGACGAGGATGTCACGGCGAACCTGCTCGATGATTCAGCGGTTGCTTTTGCGCATATCCTATGCAGAGAAGACGCGGTTCTGTGCGGCCAAGCATGGTTCGACGAAACCTTTCGGCAATGTGACTCGACAGTGCATATTGAGTGGCAATTGAATGACGGAGATGCCATGCGTGCCGGCCAAACCGTCTGCGAAATATCCGGAAACGCAAAAGCCATGGTCACGGCGGAACGAACGGCACTCAATTTCCTGCAGACCTTGTCCGGTACCGCTACCGTTACTCGACACTATATGACAGCGATGACCGGCACTGAGTGTAAGCTGCTGGATACGCGCAAAACCATTCCTCTGCTGCGCAATGCGCAGAAATACGCCGTGGTTTGTGGCGGCGGCGTGAATCATCGAATTGGGTTATACGACGGCATTTTAATCAAAGAAAATCACATTGAGGCCGCTGGCTCCGTGAAGGTCGCTATCGAACGAATGCGTGCCTATCGACCAGGCATGAAAATTGAAATTGAGGTCGAAAACCTTGCGCAGTTGGAGGACGCGCTGTCAAATAAAGCGGACATTTTACTGCTCGATAACTTTAGTTTGGCCGACACCAAAAAAGCCGTAGAAATTACCGCAGGACGCGCCATTCTAGAAGCCTCCGGCGGTTTCGAATACGACGATTTAGCGGCCGTCGCGCAAACCGGCGTGGATTTTATTTCGGTCGGCGCGTTAACCAAACATTTACGTTCCATTGATTTTTCAATGCGCTTCAGTTCTTCATTTCAAAAATAATTCTCACTATTTAAACATACGATATCGAATGGCATAAAAGTTCCTCGCCAACGCTTGTGCGCCTGTTCCCAGTGACTTAGCATGCGCGGCTACCTGGTTACCAAAATGGGAGCGCCCCCGAGGACAAATGAAGAAACTGCTTTTCCAATTAGACACCGACGTCATCGCCAATACTTTCGACACTGTTGTAGCTTACGATGGTGGTGCCGACCATGTCACCGTTCATGGCGGCATAACGCCTAAGACTGTAGGAAAAATGGTCGATGGCGTTATTTTTACGCGCGCCCCGAAAAAGAAAAAGAATAGCGCGCTGTTCATCACCGGCAGCGATATGCGCGAAGGCCAGGCCGTCTTCGATGCGGTGCTAAACCATTTCTTCGATGATTTTCGAGTGTCAGTGATGTTGGACAGCAACGGTAGCAACACAACCGCCGCGGCCGCGGTCGCCTTTGCCAGGCAGCACATGGATTTGGCTGGCAAGAAAGCGGTAATCCTAGCTGGCACCGGTCCGGTTGGGCAGCGAGCGGGCGTTATGCTAGCCAAAGAAGGCGCCGATGTTGTCATCACATCGCGGCGTGTGGAACGCGCAGAAGTGGCCTGCGAGGCCATGGCAAGAACTTTTGGCGTTGAGTTAAATGCAGCGGCCGGCAGTGACCGCGAGACGTTTGACGAAGTGCTGAAAGATGCGCATTTCGTATTTGCCACCGGCGCTGCTGGCGTCCAAATTCTCAATGAAGATCAATGGAAGTCTTTACCAAATTTAGAAGTCATCATAGATGCAAATGCCACACCGCCGCTTGGTATCAATGGTATCAACATGACAGACAGAGGAGCCGAGCGTCACGGTAAAATCTGTTACGGGGCCTTAGGTTTCGGCGGACTGAAATTAGAAATTCACCGTGAATGCGTCGCTCGCCTATTCAAGACAAACGATAATGTGTTCGATGCCCTGCAAATATTTGAGCTCGCCAAGGAAATGACTTCGGCGTAGTGCGAGACTTGGTGGCATGTGTGGCAGATACACCTTAAGCGAATCGCCCGCGGAAATTGCGGATGCTTTCGATGACGTTTTGGGCGTCGATTGCTCAACAGAATTTTCCGCAACATACGATTGGCAACCACGCTACAACATCGCACCTAGCCAATATTGTTTGGTCGCGGCCTGCGTCGGTAGCGCGCCGGAACTGGCTCTAATGCGCTGGGGGCTCATCCCACATTGGGCGAAAGACCAGAAAATTGCCAATAAACTCATTAATGCGCGCGCCGAAACCGTCGCCGAAAAGCCGTCTTTTCGCACGGCCTTTCGTCACAAACGCTGTTTAGTGTTTGCAAGCGGCTACTATGAGTGGACGAAACGTGACGGCCAGAAATACCCGGTTCACATCACGTCAACTCAAGCCAACGTAATTGCCTTCGCCGGCCTGTGGTCGAGCTGGTCTGGCGACGATACGGACACGTTAAACACCTTTACAATTATTACGACAAGCGCTAACGCCGATATTGATTCGGTTCATCACCGAATGCCGGTTACCCTGACACCGTCTGACGCACAACTTTGGCTGTCAAGGACTCCCGACCAGGCCGATTCGCTAGCGTTGCTGAGACCGGCACCGGATGGTACCTTCTCGCACTGTTTCGTCTCGAATTATGTGAATGCGCCGCGTAATGAAGGCCCCGAATGCGTCCAAGCGATATCCGCCCCGTAAGCAACGACCAGGGCCACAAGAACTATTCTCGCTTTTTGGCACCGCGCTGCTAATCTTAAGCGCTTTAACCACCCCTACGCCCGCTCTGGCGGCAAATTCCAGAGCCGAATTAGCCACGGATGTTACTAGCATTGTTGACCCATCGACCGAGGGGCTTGTAAATGCACTCACCAAGGCGGCCGCGAGCGGTTCCGCT
>JBCCFA010000513.1:0-3123 GCA_039029975.1 Pseudomonadota bacterium | reverse complement strand
TAATTATCGCGTGTGCTCTATAAATACCCCTGTCTAACGAATTAACTTTTGCAGATAGGAGAGAATCTAATGTCCGAGCAAAGCAAGTGCCCTTTCTCAAGCGGTGGCAATCGTCCGGTTGGCGGTCGTGGGACTTCCAACGAAGACTGGTGGCCTAATCAACTGAAGGTGAATATTCTGCACCAGCATTCATCATTGTCGAATCCGATGCGAGCCGACTTTGATTACGCTGAGGCCTTTCTGTCACTGGATTTGGACGCTCTCAAGTCTGATATTCATGCACTCATGGTCGAGTCGCAGGATTGGTGGCCAGCTGATTATGGTCACTATGGTCCGCTGTTTATTCGTATGGCATGGCATAGCGCGGGTACTTACAGAACCGCTGATGGTCGTGGCGGTGCGGGCACGGGGACGCAAAGGTTTGCACCACTGAATAGCTGGCCCGACAACGGTAATTTGGACAAGGCGCGAATGTTGCTGTGGCCCGTGAAACAAAAATACGGCGCGAAAATATCTTGGGCTGATCTAATGATTCTTGCCGGCAACTGTGCGCTGGAATCGATGGGATTTAGAACTTTTGGCTTCGCGGGCGGCCGCGCTGACGTTTGGGAACCAGAGCAAGATATCTACTGGGGTGCTGAGAAAACTTGGCTTGGTGATGAGAGATACTCCGGCGAGCGCGACCTCGAAAATCCATTGGCGGCAGTGCAGATGGGCCTCATCTACGTGAACCCAGAAGGTCCGAATGGCGAACCTGACCCGGTTGCGTCCGGGAGCGACATTCGCGACACGTTTGCGCGTATGGCGATGAATGACGAGGAAACGGTCGCATTGGTCGCCGGTGGCCATACCTTCGGCAAGGCGCATGGCGCCGGGGATCCGTCGAATGTAGGCCCGGAACCCGAAGCCGCGTCGATCGAGCAACAAGGCTTAGGTTGGAAAAACGCGTTGGGTGATGGTCACAGCGGTGACACGATCACTAGCGGCATTGAGGGCGCATGGACTCCCACCCCAATTACTTGGGATAACAGCTACTTCGACACCTTGTTTGCGTACGATTGGGAATTGACTACCAGTCCAGCCGGTGCCCAGCAGTGGCGACCGGCTGGCGGTGCGGCGAACGAAGTCGTGCCTGATGCTCACGATCCGGATAAGCGGCATGCGCCGATGATGACGACCGCCGATATGGCTTTGCGCATGGATCCGATTTATGAGCCAATTGCGCGACGTTTTCACCAAAACCCAGATGAATTTGCGGACGCGTTCGCCCGTGCGTGGTTCAAATTAACGCATAGAGACATGGGGCCTCGAGCTCGTTACCTTGGTAAAGAAGTCCCGGCGGAAATTCTTGATTGGCAGGATCCCATTCCGGCGACCGAACATCAGACAATCGATAGCGCCGATATCGCTCGCTTGAAAGAAGACGTTTTGAAGTCGGAAATTGCGCTTGGTGATTTCGTTGCGGTCGCCTGGGGTTCGGCTTCGAGCTTTCGTGGTTCTGATATGCGCGGCGGCGCAAACGGGGCGCGAATTCGTTTAGCGCCGCAAAAAGACTGGGCCGCGAATGATCCCGCACGGCTCAGTGGGGTGTTGAAATTCCTTGAAGAGCTGCAACATCAATTCAATGCTGAGCAGTCAGGGCCCAAGCGTGTTTCAATGGCAGACTTAATCGTTCTTGCCGGCGGTGCGGCCATCGAAGCTGCGGCTCTGAAAAATGGACATCAAATCGACGTTCCATTTACTCCTGGAAGAGGGGACGCTGAGCCCGAGCATACCGATGTGGAATCCTTTGATGTGATGGAACCGATAGCGGACGGTTTTCGCAATTATCTTAAGCCATCATTGCGTGTGACCGGCGAAGAACTATTGCTTGATCGTGCGCAGCTTTTAAACTTAACGGCGCCGGAAATGGTCGCACTTCTGGGTGGCATGCGTGTCATGAATACAAATGTCGGACGAACGCAACATGGTATTTTCACTGACAGAGCCGAGACTCTCAGTAACGACTACTTTGTTAATCTGTTAGACCTAAATACCGAGTGGCGGGCGACTTCTTCAAAAGGAGAAACGTTTGAGGGTGTTGAGCGCGGTACCGGCAAGGTGAAATGGACTGGGACGCGAGTGGACTTGGTTTGTGGATCTAACTCCCAACTCCGCGCGATCGCTGAAGTTTATGCAAGCAGCGACGGAGAAAAGGCGTTTATCGAAGATTTCGTTGGCGCATGGAACAAGATCATGAATCAAGATCGGTTCGACATTGCGTAGCTCCTTAACGCAAGTCTGGTGGGGTTACCAGGCAAACACGAATGGCGTTTTCGCGCAACCGAAAACGCCATTTTTTTCGCGCACTTTACTTATAAATTCGGCAATATTTATTGTCTGAATCTTCCAAAGCTTTGGCTAAGGTCGGTCTGTACTGTTTCAGATCCGGAAGGGTGGGTATTTCGTTCGACGGCAGCGCTTACCCAACGCGCGACAGCAGTTATGAAAATGCCGCAAGGCGTGCTTTCGCTTGTGTCGTCCGACCGACGGCCTGCAGACAATTGGTATACGCTGTCTCAGGCGACGAGCGGATTACCGCTAGATTGATTTCGGGGTGTCCTCACCATGACTCGGCTTTCGAAACTGCGCGAAATAAAAGGCGTAAAACAGTATGAGAACGAGCGTCCGCGACGCTGGTTTCAAAACGCACGATTCGACCTTTACATCTGGGAGGACGCCGCGGGCGGTATTTTTCATTTTCAATTAGCGTATGGGAAACCGGCGAACGAACGACTAATACAGTGGCATTGGCGGAGCGGCTATGAACATCACCAATTAGCGCCATCGCGCCACAGTCTAGGCTATCCTGAAACGCCGCTGCTTATGCAGAATCCAAGTGAAAATTCACTCAATCCAGAAATCAGCGCGTTAGCGCAAGAATTTCGCAGTGACGCTGCAGATATGGAGCCACGGATACGCGAATTTGTCTTGGAACATTTGACCGCCTATCAAAATTCCCTCGAGCTGCAATATCCGTCGCCTGAAATAGGCGGGTTGAACGCAGGCTCTTATTGGTCGTTAACGGCCATCATACTGGGGATTATTGTGATTGGTTCGGTTCTGCTTTTCTTTTTATCTAAC
>JBCCFA010000512.1:0-3131 GCA_039029975.1 Pseudomonadota bacterium | reverse complement strand
GTACCGTTTTCCAAGAACTTGCCTAAGAAATACAAGCGTATGTTCGAAGACAGTTGCCCATTTGGCGGGAAACCAAGCCTGGCGTCGAAGACATGTCTCTGGCGGTCATGGGCTGCATCGTAAACGGCCCGGGCGAAAGTAAATTCGCCAATATCGGTATTAGTCTGCCCGGTACAGGTGAATCACCGGCTGCCCCCGTTTTTATAGACGGACAGAAATTTACCACGCTGCGTGGAAAAAACATTGCAGCAGAGTTCAAAGAGATTCTCGATAACTACGTCGAACAAAATTACTCCTAAGTCTCACAGCTTAAAAGCCTATCGCTGCGTGGACTATTTCGCGCGCGTTTTCGCCAGCCGTGAAGGTTGCTGATGGCGTCGTCGATGCTTTCACTAGTTAAATTTTTCTTTGAAATGTGTCTTTTGAAGAGAAACCCTCAAGACGTACCCCATTCCGCCTTTTTATTACACCTGCTGATCACTTGTAATGTTGTAATCAATTTTATTATTAACGTTGCAAATGCACCCGTACAAGCGGCCGCAATCCTATCGGTGCTTGTTGTCATTCTAGTTTACGCTTTCATCAGTCTGCTGCTTTGGTGTCTCAAACGCACGTCGCGAACGCAACAAACTCTCGTCGCACTATTTGGTACGGATTTAGTCATCGGCGGGCCGGCCATCGTGCTTCGCTACTGGCTGCAGTGGCTAAATGCAAACAACCTTCAGTCCGACATCGCCGTATTGCTCTGGATGTGTTTGTATGTTTGGAATTTAATCGTGATTGCCCACATCCTGCGTCACGCATTTGGCAAATCCTTTGGCGTTGGTGTTGCCGCATCCATCGCTTACACCATCGTGCTGTTTAATGTGATGTACTTGGCGCATGATCTACTAGTCGGGCCAGTTTAGACACACCTCGGACGCCGCCTATGCATATTCATATCCTTGGAATCTGCGGTACCTTTATGGGCGGTATCGCCCACCTGGCGCGAGCCCTTGGCCACAACGTCACGGGTTCGGATCAGAACGTTTATCCCCCAATGAGTGACCAACTTGAAGCAGCGGGAATAGAACTTCGCGCGGGGTACGACCCGGCACATCTAGATCCAAGCCCCGATTTGGTGTTAATCGGCAACGCGCTAAGTCGCGGAAACGACGCCGTGGAGTATGTGCTAAACAAAGGTATTCCCTATTCCTCCGGTCCGGCATGGTTAAAGCGCTCAGTATTAAATGGCCGACAAGTCATCGCAGTTGCGGGTACTCACGGAAAAACCACCACCACAAGTCTAATTACCTGGATGCTTGCGGCCAATGGAATAAAGCCCGGCTACCTCATAGGCGGGCGCGCAAACAACTTTGAATTAACTGCCGAATTGGGTGAAGGTAAGCCGTTCGTTATTGAGGCTGACGAATACGATACCGCTTTCTTCGACAAGCGTTCGAAATTTGTGCATTACAAGCCCGACATATTCATTATCAACAACATCGAATTCGATCACGCGGATATCTTCGATAGCGTTGACAGAATCCGACGCCAATTTCACCACGCGGTGCGGATAATCCCCGGCAACGGGCTAATAATTGCTAATGGCGATGATGAGGAAGTCAATTCAACCTTGAAGATGGGATGCTGGAGTCGCGTGCATACCTTTGGCAGCCAAGGCGCGCCCGATTCCAAACTGATAGAGCAACAACCCGAGTCTGCAGAACGATTCGAAATAGCCTCTTCCGAACTAGGATCCATAAAGTTCTCACCGCCAATTCCCGGCGTTCACAACGCGTTTAATACCTTAGCCGCGATAATTGCGTGCAAACATGTTGGACTAGAGCTGGCGCAGTGTCTTAACGCCCTGGACAGTTTTAAGGGCGTGAAAAGACGTTTGGACAATTACGCCACCATCGACGGCGTGGCGCTTTTTGATGACTTTGCTCATCATCCCACTGCAATTCGGGCAACCCTCCGGGCGATGCGCCAGGAGACTGCGGTTGGGCGACTCATATGTGTCTTAGAGCCACGCTCAAACACAATGCAAGACGGCACGCATAGCGAAGCACTTAAATTTGCGTTCGAGGACGCCGATTTAGTTTTTCTTTACGAACCAAACGATTTGCGATGGGATATTCGACAAACGGCCGTAAGCGTCGGCGATAATTGCGAGTGTTTTGATCAGATCGAGCAAATAATTGAGGCCGTCGTTTCAAGTGTACGCAGCGAAGACCGCGTGGTTATCATGAGTAACGGGGGGTTCGAAAATTTTCACCAACGTTTAGCCGCCGCCCTAAAACAGCAATCGAGCTAAAAGAGACTCAGACAACTTATGCAAGCTGACGCCGATTTATCCGAAATTCTCGCATTATTTCCATTGCAAACCGTGCTATTTCCCGGGAATAAATTACCGCTAAGGATTTTTGAACCGCGCTACGTCGATCTAGTCGGCCGATGTATGCGCGAACAGTGCGGATTCGGCATTATCGGTATCGTGAAGGGACAAGAAGCGGGGCCTGTGCCAGAAATATTCTCAATCGGCACCGAGGTTTCAATCATCGATTTCGACCAAGGCAGCGACGGATTTTTGAATATTGTTGTCCAGGGCCGAGAGCGCTTTGCAGTAAAAAATACTCGAGTAAGCGACGATAATCTCCTGTCGGCGATTGTCTCGCGGTTGCCAGCGTTGGCATATGGAGAGCAGGCCATGACCTGCCCCCGCCTCGAGGCGGCTTTCGCGGAACTCGCAAGGCACCCTGAATTGATGGCCCGAATTGAACCAACCGAAAATCCGATAGAAATGGCCTATCAGTTACTCCCTTGGCTACCCATCTCGAATTCGGTGAAAGTTGCCTATCTTGAAGAAACCTCGGCAATTGGGCTAATTTCCCGCTTGGAAGACTATCTCCATCACGCCGGCGAGTGAGCATTATCAGGGACCCTTATCCGGTGTCTAACGGCTAACAACTAGCTCGGAAAATAATTCGTCCGTTCGCGCTTGATGCATCGCGCAATATATGCGATTTTAACCAAACGCTGGTTCAATAAAGCATCCAGGTGATGCAAAAAACTATAATAAAATTCTTAATACTGAGTCTCTTCGTTAGCCTCAGCCTAGCCTCCTACGCGCAGCCCATATCGCGGGG
>JBCCFA010000511.1:0-3135 GCA_039029975.1 Pseudomonadota bacterium | reverse complement strand
GGACCGTGCTCATGACGCTACTCCGCTCGAACTTAAGTTTCTCACTCTCATTATTACTCTTTACTCAACTGTTGTCGTTAGCTGCCAACGCCACGCTAATCGATCGCGGTAATGGGCTCATCTATGACGATGTTCTAGATATTACCTGGCTTAAAGATGCGAACTACGCTTTCACTTCTGGGTATGCGGCGGCTAATGCAAGAGAAAGCGCAGATATTTTTGCCGACGACAATATCTTTCCGGATGGCCGTATGGGTTGGGCCGCTGCTTTGCAGTGGGCCGACGAGCTAGATTACGGCGGTTATAATGACTGGCGTTTACCTGCCGTTAGACCAATTAATGGAATACAGTTTCTCGATGGTGAACCGGGCACGCCCTTCGCAATAGATGGCACCGCAGATCTTGGATTCGCTTTCACCGGTATTGGTTGGGTTGACCACTTAGGACAACCGGCGTCTGAATTAGGGCATCTGTTTTATGTCACGTTGAATAATCTAGGTATTTGCGACCCAACGAATCCAATAGGTGCGAGATTCAACGACAACCTACGCGCTTGTCTTGCAACACCTCAACCGGGTTCCGGTTTCGTAAACGGCGGTCCGTTTATGAATGTTGCGACCGATCAAAGCGATAGCTATTGGACTGACCGAGAATTTCCCACCTTTCCAGAATCAGTGATTTCTTTTCGATTCGGCACTGGATTTAAAGCAACCGATCATTGGGACGAAGAAAGCTTCGCCTGGGCCGTCCGCGACGGTGATGTGGCTAATGCCGCAACAACCGTTCCCGAACCAGGTTCACTGTGCCTTGCATTAGCCGCAATCCTCGGCCTGCGAAGTAAGAAAAGAGTTCCCACAACGGCTTAATCATCGAATGACTGAGGCAGTGGAACAGAATTAGTAATCCCCGCGCCAGATCATTCATAAGGATAAGTACCCAGGTTTCCGAACTATCTTCTTTCACGGAAACCCACTGAGGGAGACACGCCATGGGGATCTTTAAACCGCTTTTTCTGCTGATAATAATTCCGATATTCGGTTTCGCCGTATCACATTGGATACTCTCGGATTTGAATAAGGAAATCGTTAAATCCGGTGGTGATTATACAATTCAGGAAGCGTGCAAGCCTGAGGTGCTGGCGGCTGCCGCCGAGCTAAAACCACTTTGCGATCAAATTGCACCCATTATGTGGATGCAAACGGCATCGATCATCAGCGCCGTTGTGGCGGCATTGTTACTCGCCTCGTTTGTTGGCTTTGCGAATATGGCGGGCACCGACAGAGCAAAAATCGCGAAGATCTTTCCTTCGCTCGTGCGCTTTACCCTGATTGTGCTCGCGGGACTCGTGATCGTACAAGGTGCGATCCTCACTTATGGCGCCTACATTGCAGAATCCTACGCCTTTGAGACCGTCCATTTTGTCATCATCGGTGCGATTGGCCTTGGCGCGCTTGTGGGCGGCTGTGGATTAATCTCATCAGCATTTAAGCTTTCGAAAAAACAAACGCATCCCGTGCTTGGTACGAAGCTCGAAGCAGACAAACACCCGAAGCTGTTTTCCCTGATCAAGGATATTTCGCAAAACTTAGGCGCCCGAAATCCCGAAAATGTGGTATTGGGTTTAGAACCAAATTTCTATGTGACAAGTGCTGATGTGCAATTGATTGGCAAAGAAGACACGCTGGAAGGAGAAACGCTCTATCTATCGCTGCCTTTGTCGCGAATATTACGACTAGAGGAAATCAAAGGTATTATCGGACACGAGCTTGGCCATTTTCGCGGCGAAGATACCGTTTACTCGCTAAAATTTTCGCCGGTTTACGCTGGCCTATCCCACGCCGTTTCCGCCATGTCTAGCGACGATGGTGACGGCGCCGCTGCCTCAGTCGCAACCATCCCGGCACTGTCGGTGCTTTCCTACATCATTGATGTTTTTCATACGAACGTGAGCAGCGTGAGCAGAGAACGAGAGTTCGAGGCCGATAAAGCGGCGAGCGAAGTTGTCGATCCCAAGTATCTTGCAAGCTCGCTTTTGAAGATTGGATTGTATGCGGGCGCCTGGAACGACTTGGAACATAAAGTTGTTGATCGCATGCAGGGGGTTGGAAAGATCGCCCGAAATCTTTCCCAAGTGTTCTCAAGCATCGTCAAATTCGATGTGAACGAAGAAACAATTCCCGAAGTTATTGACTCCATTGCCGAGGACACAATTTCTCACCCTACTGATTCCCATCCGCCGACTGCTGTGCGAATAGAAAACTTGGGGTTAAAGGTAAAAGAAATAGAGCGTGATTTACTCATCATGCCAGAAACAAGCTGCCTGGAACTCTTCCACAATCCCGTTGAAATAGAAGAAGAACTCACCACGCTACAACAACAATATTATGTTGCGCTAGGCGTTAAGCTGCCGGAGGAGGAAGACAAAGGGATTAGCGCAACCATACTCGCGGCTTTTGGTGCGCATATGGTTGTCGCCGATGGGAAGATCGAGCCCGAAGAAATCGATGAAGCCGAAGCGATTGGTCACTCTTTAAGCAGCGAATTCGATTCCATCGAATTCCGCGAATATTGTCATTATCCAGACTCTCTTCCTGAGCTTGTGAAGTTATTGGAAATTTCTAGCGAGATGCCCGCAGAAGGGAAGAAATTAGTGCACGACTACTTGCAGAAGATTGCTAGTGCAGACTCCGAAGTGAGTGTTGAAGAAAAGGAGATTCTTGACACGGTATCCGAAGCGTTTGACATACTTTAGGGGGCGCTGAGCAGAGTGCGTTGTAGTGCTGCAATTTCAGCCACAGTTTATTTCCTACTTACAGTGCTTGTAGTAATGATATACCGAGTATTTCGGATCAGGAGACCATAAGCAACGCGTCCATTATGTTGGATGGTATTTTGAATTACTTAGATATCGAGCGTTGATTATGCGGCGATGGCGGAGTATTTTCTGGACGCTGCTCAAAAAAAGTTGAACGTTTATATATAGAATGTTACCAATGAGGTTCAATTTAATAGCGGGTTATACCTTACTTTTCTTATCGATGTTGAGTTGTTCTGCGGCTTCAATGGCCGAATATCAGTTCGAATTGGTGCGAATCATTAATAATCCGGTAACCACAAACTCATTCGGGTTCGGTT
>JBCCFA010000510.1:0-3143 GCA_039029975.1 Pseudomonadota bacterium | reverse complement strand
GTCCTGGTGAATAATGCCGGTATTGCGATCGTTAAAGCACCGCAATCAATGAGCGATGATGATTGGGACGCCGTTTATGAGACTAACTTACGCGGCGCATGGGTGCTGGCGCAAGAAGTGATTAAAGCGCGCTTAGCGGACGGTCAGGCTTGCAGCATTGTGAACATTGCTTCCATCCTCGGCTTACGCGGTATTGGGCATGTTGTTCCTTATGCCGCAGCCAAGGCGGGTTTAATTAATATTGGCCGCGACGTCAGTACTGACCTGGCGAGCAAAGGGGTGCGCATCAACGCGATTGCACCCGGTTATATTGAAACCGAGATGAATAAAGACTGGTTGGTGACTGACGGCGGCGAGCGACTGCGTAACAAATTGCCAATGCGTCGTTTCGGTGTGCCGGACGATCTGGCCGGCGCGCTCCTATATTTTTGCTCTGATGCGTCGCGCTACACCACCGGCACGGTGCTTGAAGTCGATGGCGGCTTTACCGCCGCGTTGTGATTTTTCTAGAGCGTCCACACATACGGACGCCAATCTAATACGTCCGTCGTTGCGCGTTCCTGATCATCAAGTCGGCTAGCGGTGCACTTTGCATGAACCGCCATTAGGCGTCCGCGCTCGCCAAAATCCCTAATTTTCGTCACAGAAAAACTCGTACCGATAATATCTTCTTCCAACACCGGGCCAAGATGGTCGCAAGACTCCCAGGCGATGACGCCGATCATGGCCGGAAATGCTCGAGTTAGTGCTTGGTGCGCCAAAGCAATGGTGTGACCGCCATAGACGAGCCGCTTGTTCAGATAACTTCGTGAAGCATCACTATGCGCATAGGCGATATTTAGCGTGAGTCTGACCAATTCTGGTGCCGCCGTAATCGTGTCTTTGCCCGCCACCTCGTAATCGTGGCCTTCAATAATATCCACTGGGGATAAACCAGTATAAGACGAGCGCATTGCGGAAATGTGCCAACTCGCTGGCATTGCGGCCGCCAATTCTTCGTCGGAAAAAGATTTTGGCATCCAATCAAAGTTATCTTTTAATCCCGTATCGGCATTCGGGTCGCGGGTTGGAATCATAGGGCAGCGCCAGTAGTGCATCACCACTTCGTCACGCTGATTTTTGGTTTCCATCTCAAGTGCAACCATGCCGGTGGCTGGGCGACCTGGTTTGATTGAGTTTTGGCGCAAACCGACGACCTTGGTCACCGTTGTTAGCGTGTCGCCGATAAAAACCGGGCGTTTGTGCAACAGGCCGCGATAGAACAAATTGCCTTTAACGTGTTGGCTGGCGTAAGTAGTTTGGCCGTTTACCAGATTGAGCACCAAGCTCGGATGGGCGAGGGCGTGGTCATTGCCGGTCACTTGCCGAGACAGTTCGTGGTCCAGTGGCAAACGGAGGCGATCTGCGCTGATCGCTTGATACATGGATGCCATGCCATCGGTGAGCGTGATTGACGGTGCGGAAAATTCGTCGCCAACCGTGAAATCCTCAAAGTATGGTCCATCAATGCGTGTTGTCATGGTACTTCAGATTTTGTTAGCTTGATTAAGAAAATTCGTGGCGAATTTTCTCGCTGTGTTCGCCAAGCGCCGGCAGGTCGCGTGGCGTATTGCTCTCGTCGCAAACCCGTCTCACGAAAGACGACGTTTGGCCTTGCGAATTCACTTGTTTTGTTCGAAGGGCTGGATGGTCCCACACGTTGGCGCAATTATTGAGGTCACCGTAAGCGATTCCGGCACCTTCCATTAGCTGGGCAACTTCTTTGCGCGGTAATTTGCGCGTAACTGCTTCTATCGCGGCTGTTACTTCTTCGCGATGCTCCACCCGCTCTGGATTGTTTTTAAACTTCGGATCATCTACCAGCTCCGGTCGCCGTATTACTTTCTCACAAAGATCTTTCCATTCGCCGTTATGCTGAACCGCAATGATAAATGGACCGTCGGCCGCTTGGTGGGCGCCATACGGTGAAATTTGCGCATGATCCACACCAGTCCCGCCCAAAAGTTTGTCGGCATACTTAAAATACACCATGGGCACGCTCATCCATTCAGACATCACGCCGAATAGTGAGATGTCTAGCGATTTGCCTTTGCCGGTTTGTTCCCGTTCGATCAAAGCGCGAAGAATTTCAGAATAGGCGGTTAAGCCAGTCGAAATGTCGCAGACAGAAATACCCACCCGAGAAGGAATGTTCGGTGGCCCAGTGACACTCACTAAACCTGATTCCGATTGCACCAAAAAGTCGTAAGCTTTTTTATCAGAAAAATCTCCTTCTTCGCCGTAACCAGAAATATTGCAAGTAATGAGCGTGGGATTAATTTCTTCGAGCGATTGTTCGTCGAAACCCAGCTTCGCTAGCGCGCCGGGCCGAATGTTCTGAATGAAGACATCGGCTTTCGCGACCAAGCGTTTAAGTAATGCCTTTTCGTCGTTTTGTTTGAGATCGATTTCCAAAGACTCTTTGCCGGGGTTTAACCACACAAAGTAGGCACTCTCACCATTCACCGCCGTGTCATAGTGGCGGGCGAAATCGCCGCCAGGCCGTTCCAGTTTGATAACCCGCGCTCCGGCTTCAGCCAAAAGGCGCGAACAATAAGGCGCTGCTACCGCCTGTTCCAAGCTGACGACCAGCACGTCCGATAGATCTTTCATCTAGTGCTATCTCATCACGAAAGGATTAGGCACATCGGATGCTGTCGATATCCAAACACTCTTGGTTTGCATGAATTCTTTCATGCCTTCGATGCCGTTTTCGCGCCCCAGACCGCTTTGCTTATAGCCGCCGAATGGCGAGGTAAAACTAACCGCGCGGTACGTGTTTACCCAAATCGTGCCGGCTCGAATTGCATTCGAGACTTTAATCGCACGCTTGATGGATTGTGTCCACACGCCTGCGGCCAGTCCGAATGCAATATCATTGGCAATCGCAATTGCCTCATCTTCGTCTTTGAATTTTATTAGCGATAGAACAGGGCCAAATACTTCTTCTTGCGCAATACGCATGTCGTTCGTGACACCGCCGAAGATTGTCGGCTCGACAAACCATTCGCTATCACCACATTCGGGTCGCGCTGCCGGACCGCCGCCAAGTAAGGTTTCTGCGCCTTCCTCCTTGGCAATTTTTATATAATCTAATATTTTTT
>JBCCFA010000509.1:0-3150 GCA_039029975.1 Pseudomonadota bacterium | reverse complement strand
ATTACGTCACGCTGGAAGGCAACATTGCGTGCATGGTGAATGGTGCCGGCCTGGCGATGGCAACAATGGACATTATCAAGCTCAGCGGCGGCCAACCGGCCAACTTTTTGGATGTTGGTGGTGGCACCACGGCAGAACGAGTTGCGGAAGCGTTCAAAATTATCGTTTCCGATCCAAACGTGCAAGCCATATTGGTTAATATTTTTGGCGGCATTGTTCGATGCGATCTAATCGCGGAAGGCATCATCCAGGCCGTCCAGGAAGTTGGCGTTAAAGTGCCGGTGGTTGTCAGACTAGAGGGCACCAATGTGAATGAAGGCAAACAATTGCTAGCAAATAGCGGCCTAGCGATTATTAGTGCCGAGAACCTTGCCGACGCGGCGGCCAAAGCAGTAGCTGCCGTACCAGGAGCTTAAAACTATGTCCGTATTAATCAATAAAGACACAAAAGTGCTCGTGCAAGGATTCACGGGTAAACAGGGTACCTTCCACGCCGAGCAGGCGATCGCGTACGGCACCATTATCGCTGGCGGCATTACGCCCGGCCGAGGCGGCGACACGCACCTTGATCGACCTATTTTTAATACGGTTCACGATGCTGTCGAAAATACCGGCGCCACCGCGAGCATGATTTTTGTGCCACCACCTTTCGCGGCCGATGCGATTGTGGAAGCAGTCGACGCGGGTGTACAAGTGATTGCGTGCATCACCGAGGGGATTCCGGTGCTAGACATGTTGAAGGTTAAAGCCAGCCTACGCCAACACCCGGATGTCTATTTAATTGGCCCTAATTGCCCAGGCGTAATTACACCCGGCGAATGCAAGATGGGTATTATGCCAGGCCAAATTCACCAGCCTGGCAAAATTGGCATCGTGTCCCGCTCAGGCACTTTGACTTACGAGGCGGTCCATCAAACCACTCACGCTGAACTCGGCCAAACAACCTGTATTGGTATCGGCGGTGATCCTATCCATGGCATGAATTTCATCGACTGCCTTGACTTGTTCCAGAATGATTCGGCAACGGAAGGCATCATTATGGTTGGCGAGATTGGCGGATCGGCTGAAGAAGAGGCAGCAGAATTTATCAAAAGCAACGTGACGAAACCGGTTGTTGGCTATATCGCTGGCGTAACCGCACCACCTGGAAAACGCATGGGCCACGCTGGTGCGATCATTTCTGGCGGCAAGGGAACAGCAGACGACAAATATGCCGCGCTGGAAGCCGCCGGAGTTCACACGGTGCGATCTCCATCTGAATTGGGCTCCGCGATTAAAAGCGCTATGTAATTTTGCATTCGAAGTCCGCCAGCAAGTATTTGAGCAGCTCGACCACTAAACGCAATTCATCCTAATCGCAATGACTAACCATGTGCGTCTATGCCTGGCTCAGGAAAACTTTTGCGTTGGTGATATCGACGGCAATACGGCCTTAATCGTCGAGAACATCGCTACCGCTAAAAAGCACAACGCCGATGTGGTTGCTTTTCCGGAATTGGCGGTCACTGGCTATCCTCCAGAAGATCTGCTGTTCCGACCGGGGCTGCATCGGAAAGTAGCCTTGGCGCTTGAGAAAATCGGGGCGGCATCGCAGAACATCCATGTCATTGTTGGTTATCCAGAATTAACAGATACCACGCTCTATAACAGTGCCGCCTGCTTCGCCGACGGCAAATTAATCGCTAACTATCGAAAACAGCAACTCCCAAATTACGCGGTATTCGACGAAAAGCGATATTTCGTTCCCGGAGACAGCTCAACGGTATTGGACATTAGAGGTATTCGGTTCGCCGTTAGCATTTGTGAGGACATCTGGGTCCCCGAATCGGCGCAAGCGGCGCGAGACGCCAAAGCGGATGCGATCATCAATATCAATGCCTCGCCTTATCGCGTTGAAAAACGCAAAGCCCGCATGGAAGCCTTGGGAGAAGCGATCAGCGCGTCCGGATTGCCGATCGCCTATGTGAATCTTTTAGGCGGTCAGGATGAATTGGTCTTCGACGGTGGATCACTTGTGCTCGACGAACGGGCAAACGTGATCGCCAGAGCGCCGGAGTTTGAACGAGCGGAACTGCTACTGGATATTACACAAGGTAGTGACTCGATAGAGTTTTCTAATAATACCGTGGCACCGCTGCGAGACGAATACGAGAACATTTATAGCGCGTTGGTGACTGGCGTGCGCGATTACGTGTTGAAGAATCGATTCAAAGGCGTCGTTTTAGGTCTTTCTGGCGGTATTGATTCTGCCCTGACGCTGGCGATAGCGGTCGATGCGATTGGCGCCGAAAACGTCCATGCCTTGTCCATGCCATCTAGATACACAGCAGACATGAGCATCAATGATGCCCTAAAACAATGCGAAAACATGGGTTGCGCTTGCGATGTCATCTCTATTGAGCACCCGTTCAAGGCGTTCAATGAAGCATTGGCGCCGGTGTTTGCCGACTACGAAGCTGATGTGACAGAAGAAAATATCCAAGCCCGCTGCCGCGGACTTATTTTAATGGCAGTCTCAAACAAAACTGGGCGAATTGTTCTCGCGACCGGTAACAAGAGCGAAATGGCCGTTGGGTATGCGACACTTTACGGCGACATGTGCGGCGGTTTCGCACCAATAAAAGATGTGCCGAAAACGCTAGTCTACGCACTAGCCAAATGGCGTAACACGCAAGGGAAGGCTATCCCAGAACGGGTTATCACAAGAGAGCCATCTGCAGAACTTCGGGACGATCAAAAAGACTCGGACAGCTTGCCTGCTTACGAAATCCTTGATCCAATTTTAGAAAAATATATCGAACTAGACATGTCGCCCTCCGCGATTGCAGCCGAGGGATATGATTTAGAAACCGTTGAGCGAGTCGCCCGCATGGTCGATAGAAATGAATATAAGAGGCGTCAGGCCGCACCGGGCGTTCGGATCAGTGCCAGAGCATTCGGCCGCGATAGACGATACCCCATCACTTCTCGATATCAAGAAACCGAGTAGTTTTCGCCTCGACCTCCTGGCCACCTACTGCACTTTGGTACGCCTAACTTCTTCTATGCCAGGATGGTTCGGATAATTGAGTTCGAGCACCCGCAACGCATCGGAGGATAAATCATCGAGCTCGAGTACTTTGTAAGATTTGGCCAACAGCACTAAGGCTT
>JBCCFA010000508.1:0-3160 GCA_039029975.1 Pseudomonadota bacterium | reverse complement strand
TTTTCTATTAGTGCTGACGATAATTTTATTCAATTATATTCAGGGCAAATAATAGAAACGGAAAAGATTACGCAAGTGGGTTTTACCGGACCGGGAATTCCCCGATTTGATGACTCGGGCTCCACGGTATATGTCGCCAACGGCAACGGCGATCTAATTTCCGCCTATGATGTATTTCTTGGGATTCCGTCCACTACCTACCCGCTTTCTTGCCCATCACTTGGTGGAAGCGCGCTAGAATTTACGCTTATAAATAATAATTCTGGCTTTCTGGTCCTTAGTTCAAGCGGCGTCTGTGCGAACCTTGATCCTGAAAACGGCTATCTTTATTTTGCTAATGAATCACAACAAGCCAGCGAAAACTCCGCCGCCGTTGCAGTAGAAATATGTCGCGGCGGAAACGCAAACGGTTCCATTACAGGGATATTAAGTAGCGCTCAAGCGCTAAACTCAACTTACCCGGCTGCTGTTTCCGGCGAAGACTACACACCCATTAGCGACCAAAGTATCAGCTTTTCAGACGGCGAGACCGGCTGTAAATCAGTAGACATTCAAATCATTGATGACAATGACCTAAGTGGCGAAAGAGAATTTGCGATAGAGCTAATCCCTAGCGACGCCAACAGTCGAATTGGCCGCGCCACTGGCTCGCCCACTGATCCCTATTTATTAACACCCAAGGCAACGGTCAATATCCTGATCCTGGAAGATGAACCGGATATCGCCGTCGGTATGTCAGTGCAACAGCCCATCGTGGTGTCGGGTGAGCTTAGAACTTTATCCGTCAGCGTCGCTAACATATCCACGGCAAGCCCGCCGGCCAACACCGTGGTGACAATTCCATTACCCGAAACATTTGAATTCGTTTCCACAAGCTCGCCGAATGGTAATTGCACAATCAGTGAGTCAATTGTCTGCCATACTGGTGATATAGCGGGTACTGAAAGCATTGAGTTTGATATCACCTTAAGAATAATTGGTGCAGGTCTAATACCGGTAACTGCGATTGCGACGACTAACGTTACAGACCATAATCAAAGTAACAATCAAATCTTCGTACCGCTAACAATCAATCCAATACCGAACGCGGATACATTGATGCCGCTAATACCAGGTACGCGGTGGTTTTTTCAAAGTGTGTTTCCTTTCAGCTACGCAGAAGAAGTCTTGGCGACGCCCGTAGATTTTGGGGGTACGGTGGCTACTGGGGTGGAATTTTCGGATAGCGGAATAATCGAGTATTACGCGAACACTAACGGCTTACACACATTCGCAACTGTTTATCCTAATGGCGATCGCATAGAGACTTCTCCTGGCATTAAAATCATGAACGAAACGCCTCATTACGGGGATGTTTTATCGTCGAGTGGCAATTTACTCTACGAGCTTAACGGCATTGACCTGCTGTCCTTTCCTTATACTGCAACTGCAGTCGTCGAGGATTTTTCTCTCGCTTCCCTGCCTTATGGCCAAGGGACACAATGGGTCGCTCGTGTCGTAGTGACTATTGAGGCGAGCGGGGAATCGAACGGTTACTTTCTAGACAGCACCTTGCGAAGGGAATATCGATTCGCGAAAGGCTTGGGACGAATATCTTTTTCTGAAACTCACACAGATAACTTTACCCAGCAAACTAATTTCTCTAATAGAAATTTAGTCAGCTACGAATATCCAGATTCCGATGGTGACGGCCTTACGGATGAATTGGAGATCATTTACGACTTAGATCGAGAAAGAACAGATACCGATAAGGATGGTTTGTCCGACGGCGACGAAATAACAGTTTACTTCACTAACGCGTTGCTATTCGATTCCGATAACGATGGTTTCTCGGACGGCTACGAAGTAGCAAATGACACTAACCCATTAGACCCAAATTCGATACCACCAGAAATTGAAGTCACGCAGATCCCCACAATTTCAGAAAAATTTCTGCAGTATTTGTTTATATTCGCCATCCTATTTATCGGCGGCCTCTTTTTGAGATCGCGACGACTGAGTTGAGGGAGACAGGTTGGATCAGACCAGCTTTTATTCCGATGTTAAAGACAGTACGACACGATACTTTAGAACGATCGGCCGATAGAATTTGACGATATGACGATTTTTACTATGGTGTCGTCTTGTTGAAGGCGTCGAAATGATCCACCACCCTCACAGATTAGTCGTAATTAGCGTTACAAAAGTAATTTACAAGATAATAAAAGGGGCATCGGGGTATGTCGCTAAATTGCCTCGATTTAGCCGGATCCGCAACGCGTCGGGGGACACTACGCAGTATTCCACTTTAGCGGCCGCTAAAATCGCTAAGGCCTAAACTGTAAAACTGCGCAGTGTCCCCTGTGGTTAAAAGAAATAAAAATAGAGATAGTTCGGCAGCGCTAATATGAACAGCACGCGGCTTTGGGTACCCGCATTATTCTGCCTCGTCTTGCTCTCGCAATCAGCAGCTTGCGGTGAACTCTACGAGTTCACGATTGAGTCCCCGTCTGTTGAGTTAAAAATTCGAATTGGCGATAGTGAACTCAACGCTGATTTTAATATCCCTCTTGTCGAATTGGATACCTTCTAAGTGGTCTCCATCGTTGCACCGCTCGAGGCAATTGGCGCCGGTGAATCTGTTTCTGGAATGTTGGTGGGTTCATTTGTTGACGGTGTACCGCAGCTAACGGCACCCACAGGGCTTCAAATAGTGTGGCCAGCATGCGGCCCTAATGCGTGCACATCCGAAGTAATCCTCACTACAGCGGAGATAACTGTCTTTGGTGGTATTGCTTTCGATTTCAGTGAACAGCTGACGGATATATCGGTTTCATTGGCAACAATACCAACCCAAGTCCCAATTCCTTGGTTCGCGTTGGGCATTCTGGTTACGTGCTCGATTTTTTTGCTCGGGCTTCGAAATCGCACGAACAATAGAGACAATTGATCGGCGAGTGACCACAAATAGTGGCATCGTTAGATTATCTTTGCACCGATCACTCTAAATCGATGCGCAAGCTATTAGGTACTGGTTTTGAAAAATTGGGGCAGACCAAGATCTACACCGACCATGCCCTTCATAAGTTCTGGGTGCCCCCGGCAACAAATTTTAACATTTGTCCCTAGATAACCTTTGCTCGAATCCCTTATTCTGAAGGCGCAGTAAATACTCATCCAT
>JBCCFA010000507.1:0-3161 GCA_039029975.1 Pseudomonadota bacterium | reverse complement strand
CCAAAATGCAAGCCGCCGTTGGTAACCGCCATGACCTTGCCATCATCGATTAGTTGGCAATCATGCGGCTGGGCCCCAAAGCTTGGGAACTCACCTAAGTACTCAAGCGTTTTAGCATCTCTAACGCTAACAATTCCTTTCAAATCGGGAGAGCTCATGATGGTTTCGGTGGCGTAGAGCAAGCTTCCATCGGGCGAGTAAGCGCCGTGTCCGTAAAAACGCCTATCTTTAAGCGTTGCAATTGGACGAATCACCGCTTTCTCAACTAAATCGACTTCGCAAGCCCCTGGACCTTGTTTTTGAAATAAAGCTGATCTGTTCGGTCTTTGCGGATCTGGCGAAACGCCGTGGGCAAAAAAATCTAGTTGAATGGTATTGACCGGATAGGGTTCCGGCTGATCCAAATCAACCATACCAAGATAAAACTCTCGCTCGCCGTTTTCGGCGTTGTCTATCGCACCCGGACCCAAAATAGTGCCCCGCCGAACCCTTGTTGGACTTGCGCGCAACCCCGCCGACAATATGGGTAATGTCATGCCCGATGCAAATAACGCTGAGCGTTGAATAAATTGTCGGCGATTGCCCATTTGATGAGTGCCTTAGTCCCAATCTGAAGGGCAAATAATATGAACTGAAGAAGTCATCAATATGACAAGATAAGCAAGCGCCGGCACCGGCAAATTACAACCATCAAAAATATCACAGAAATTTTGAACTTGGCGGTGGCGCTAATAGTACCTACTACTGCACGAGATAAATTCTAATGACGATGGGAGAGGTAACATGATCGAACTCAGCGCACGATTGAGATACACCTGTACTACCGTCTCTTTTGTATTCTTCGCGAGCCATGCACAAGCGGCCTTATATCGCATCGATATTTCACCTGCAGGTACCGATCACGCGACTGGGCTAGCCGCGGCTAACGCAGTAGCACAACCCGCCAGTGGCGCGACTGGAGACGTGATTAATGCTGGCATCACCTATAACGACGTAACGAATGAATTGGTTTGGGATTTTGCCCACGGCTCAGATTTCGGCTTCACGGATTTGGTCGGTGATTTCACCACAGCGCACATACATGGACCCGCCGCGATTCAATTTCCGAACCCTAATACGGGTGCCGGTGTACTACTGGGTTTGGACTTCTCGCATGTGGCAGGGTCATCGAGCAGAACGGGGTCGTTTTCTGGCAATGCAATACTGAACGACACGACCGAGGCGCATCTCCTAAGTGATCTCGCCTAACTCAACATCCATAGCCAATTCGAAGCTGGCGGTGAAATTCGTGGTCAGCTCGTTGCGTCTGTCGTACCGATTCCCGCAGCCGCTTGGCTGCTACTCGTGCCGATTGTCGGGGTGCTGAAAACCAGACGTTCTTCCTAGATAGCGAAGTCTTAGCAATCCGATAGATCTTAGGGCGGTTAAACCGCCCTTTTTTTATAGTGAACGTTTATTTCGTTCGATCATCGCACAAGCATTGCGCCGTTACCCTTAGGCCGTTTATCTTGTTCAACCGAATATCATACAAAGAACTCTTACGGGGCACGGTGAACAATGAGTAGCGAATTAATGCGCAAATCGTTTTGCGAGCAAGCGGCGCTCGTTCGCAACAAAGAAGTTTCGGCGAAGGAATTGGTCGAAGCCGCAATTAAGCAAATCGAGAACCTGAATCCCACCCTCAACGCCGTTACCATACCGCTATTCGATGATGCGCTAGATCAGGCGAAATCAATTTCTAGTGACGAACCCTACGCCGGCGTGCCTTTTTTGTTAAAGGACATGATTGCCGAATTGGCGGGCACTGAAATAACGGAAGGTTCCAAATTCCTACAAGGAAATATCTCAAAACACGACTCAGAGTTGGTCGCGCGTTACCGTAAAGCCGGCATGATTTTTGTCGGTAAAACAAATACACCAGAATACGCGTCGAAACCAACAACCGAGCCACTGTACTACGGCCCAACGAAAAACCCGTGGGACCAAAATTTGTCACCGGCAGGATCATCAGGTGGTTCAGCCGCTGGCGTTGCCGCTGGCATGGTGTCAGCTGGCCACGCGAATGACGGCGGCGGGTCGATCAGACTACCTGCAGCATGGTGCGGGCTGGTGGGCTTAAAACCAACGCGAGGAAGAAACCCACTTGGTCCTGATTATGGCGAGCTTGCCAGCGGTCTGGTGTGCGAACATGTGGTGACTAGAACCGTCGCAGACAATGCCGCGCTGCTGGACATAACACACGGTCCTGCCGTCGGCGATCCGTATTTATTACCCACCCCTGCGCAAAGCTTTTTGGAAGAAACGCGGCGCAACCCAAGACCACTAAAGATAGGTTTCAGCCACGCACCGCTAACACCGACGCCAGTTCATGAAGATTGTCGCGACGCCGTTCAAGCGGTGGCGAAACTTTGTGAAGACTTGGGACATCATGTTGAAGAGGCCAAACCGAAAGTGGATGCCCCTCACTTTAATCAGTTCTTCACAACCATATGGCTCGCAATGGTGGCATGGGCAATTCGAGACTGGTCGCGGCGCACAGGTCGAGTGCCTAAAGAACAAGATTTCGAACCACATACATGGAAAATGTTTAGCTTAGATGAACAGCGTAAACCATCAGATTTCTTGTTAGCCACTCAAGACATGCATCGTTTTGCTCGCGAGGTCGCACCGTTTTTCGAAACATACGATGTTTGGCTCACGCCCACCGCTACCCAACCACCGCAAGCCTTGGTCTATTTCGATTCCGATCCAAAATTCCCCGGCCGCGCCACAGAGCGGATGGAACAGGTACCTCGGTTCACAGCAGTAGCAAATGCAACCGGGCAACCCGCCATCAGCCTACCATTGCATTGGACACCCGAGGGCCTTCCCATAGGTGTACAACTGATGGGTAGATTTGCTGACGAAGGGACGCTGTTTCGACTATCTGCGCAGCTGGAACAGGCGCAACCGTGGCATCATCGCTGGCCGGAAATTTGAGTTGCGGGACCGTTTTTTCGCTGCCCAATTGCGTCCCCGCCAGATAACTTCTTAACGAAGTGACAAACAAGCGCCAGCCAATCCCTTAAAAATCCGTGGGATAGGAACCTAAATTCATTTTTTTTCGGTAATTTTACCGAGCGTCCTCGATTCAAGTCTCTGATTTTATTGCCGATTACATG
>JBCCFA010000506.1:0-3175 GCA_039029975.1 Pseudomonadota bacterium | reverse complement strand
TACTTTCAGTAGCATAATCTTTAAGTCTAATACGGCGCATTTATTCCACATCGGTGATAGTCGCATATATCGTCTCGCCAAAAATGGTCTAGAACAGCTGACAAAAGACCATCGCCAGGTGATATCGAATGACGAAGATTATCTGTCTAATGCGCTTGGGATCAGAGAATTTGTTGACCTTGATTACCGCGCGATATCGGTAGATGAGAATGATACTTTTGTGCTTACTACCGATGGGGTGCACGAACAGTTATCGGAGAAGTTCATCTGCGACACGATTCTCGCGGGCCAGACTGATCTAGATTCAGCAGCCAAATCAATTGTTGAAGCCGCCCTCGAAGCGGGTAGCGAAGATAATCTTACGATCCAAGTCGTAAGAATTGATCAGCTCCCTGAAAAAACCATCCATGAAATCCAGCAGCAAATTGACACACTGCCTTTCCCACCTAAATTGGCGGTTCGGCAAAATTTTGATGGATTTGAAATCATTCGTGAAATTTACATTAGTAACAGGAGCCATCTATTTTTAGTCAAGGATATTGAAACGCAACAACAACTCGTGCTGAAAGCCCCCTCCGAAGACATGAAGCAGGACACAAATTATTTGGAAGGGTTTTTAACAGAAGAGTGGGTGGCCCGGCGAATTAATAATATCCATGTAATGAAAACGCCTACGCTAACGCGCAAGCGCAATTATCTTTACCAGGTAATGGAGCTCATTGATGGGCAAACACTTGAGCAATGGATGCAAGATAACCCCACACCGTCTCTAGAACAGGTCCGGAAAATCATTGAGCAAATTGCCAAAGGATTGTTGGCGTTTCATCGACAAGAAATGTTGCATCAGGATTTAAGACCGAAGAACGTAATGATAGATAACGATGGCACCGTGAAGATCATCGACTTTGGTGCGGCACGCGTTGCAGGAATCGCCGAAACTCGCGGCGCCGATGGGATACAAACAATCATGGGGACACTGCAGTACACCGCACCGGAGTACTTCATCGGTAATTACGCGACCCCGTTGTCTGATTTATTTTCGCTTGGGGTCATTACTTATCAAATGTTGAGTGGGAAACTGCCCTACGGAAACAGCGTGAGCCAATGTCGATCGCGCAAAGATATTCTCGCGTTAAGCTATAGCCCCTTGCGGCATGAGCGGACAGATATTCCACTATGGGTAGACGAGGTGATAAAAAAGGCCATCCATGTTGATCCGATGAGGCGCTACGCGGAGGTTGCTGAGTTTGCCTACGAACTTAGACACCCAAACCCTAAACTTCTCACTAAGCACCATGTGCCGCTAATGGCAAAAAATCCAGTGTTATTTTGGCAGAGTATATCTTTTATTTTATTTTTGATTTGTTTGGCTCAAATTATTCTGTAGTCGATAAGGCGTTTAATTAAATTAGCCCGATGACGAATGATTTTTGCCTTAATATTTCGCCGGAAGTTGGAGGCGCCCAGATGCGGCGGTGTGCTTATCTCGGTAATTGCTGAGAGTAATGCCCTACAAGTAATTAAGACAACGTTGTTAAAGTTTGAGATCTCGCAAATGGTAAGAACTTAAACAACCGTGGTGTTATTGAGTTTGCGGCTCGATTAGAACCAGCATATTTCCAAGGTATTCTGTTTGCTTCGAGAAAATTTCTTGGCGGCATGAAGTTTTTTCAAAAAGAATGTCGTTTTTGAGACACATACGAGATATTTTCCCAATCACTCGCCGTCAAATTATTGTTATCCTACGCACGGTCATTGTTATTTCGGTAACATAAAACCGATTTTAATTTTAACGCTAGGAGGAATGTCATGGTTCGACAATATGCAATTGGAGCGATACTGTTAGTAATAGCCTTGATGAGTCAAGGGGCGTTTGCCGTCGACGCTGGTGAGGGCGTTGAGAGAATGGGTGAAGGCGCTGTAGATGCTGTCACTGCCCCGGGCGAAATCGTTGAAGGAATTAGTGAAGACACCGCGGAGCATGGTGTGGTTGCAGGCACGGTCACCGGAACGGCAAAAGGTTCCGTAAAAGCTGCGGGCGAAGTAATTAAAGGAGGCGCTAAACTTGGTAGTGGTGCAGTTGAAACCGGTGCCGGCGTGGTAAAGAAAGTGCTTGAACCTTTAACGGGACAGTAGCTTCCGCTTTAGTTGGAAGGTATTTTAGTACATAGTCGAAAAGGGGCGAATCTCGCCCCTTTTTTTATGCCACTTGCTGATTCCGCGGCTCCGACAAAACGAGGTATCATAAACGGCGAGATTGATAGCATCATTAAGGTCAAGGGGAGACACAGGATGAAGATGGGCGTGTTCAGCTTCAATACAGAATACACGATTAGGGCAGACGAGTTAGCTGTAGAGGCCCAGGCGCGGGGTTTCGAGTCCGTGTGGTTTCCGGAGCACACGCATATTCCGTCCGGGCGTAAAACACCTTACCCAGCGGGCGGCGATTTACCGAAAGAATATATTCACATGTCCGATCCTTTTATCAGTTGCGCGGTCGCTGCTACCGCCGCGAAAGATATTGTGGTTGGAACTGGGGTCTCGTTAATTCCACAACACGAACCGCTGGCAATGGCGAAACGGATTGCCACACTTGATCGTCTAACCAATGGTCGTTTCGAGTTTGGTATCGGCGCCGGCTGGAACGAAGACGAGATGGAAAATCATGGTGTGAAATACGCAGAGCGTTGGAAGGTAGTGTTGGAACATCTTACTGCGATGAAAGCGCTTTGGACCGAAGAGGAAGCGAGTTACCACGGCGATTACGTTAATTTCGAAAAAGTATGGTCTTATCCGAAGCCGATGACCAACCCGCACCCGCCAATCGTTTTGGGATCTTTTGCATCAAAATTTGGCATTAATCGCGCCGCAAAATATGCGGACGGCTGGATTCCAATCAATGCACTGCACGAGAATTTGTCGGCTGATATTCAGTATTTAAAATCGAAGTTAGCGGAGTATGGACGCGACGCGGCTAGATTTAAGATTTCAATTTTCGATATTGAGGAAACGACGGAAGAAGATTTGAAAAAAATCAACGATATCGAGGGGGTTTACCGTGCGCGCGGTACAGGTAAAAATCGAAAATTCAGAACTTGGAATTCTCGCTCCTCCGTTCAAAAATGAAGAAGAAGGTTGTTGTTTGACTTGACTTGCGAGATCGCGTCTGCGATTG
>JBCCFA010000505.1:0-3185 GCA_039029975.1 Pseudomonadota bacterium | reverse complement strand
TCTCTGCGGAACCTGATTCACACATCTCCGGCCACAGTGACGTTAAGACGCCGGCGCCTCCCAGTCCCATCGCCGTTTTCTCCATAAAGAAGCGGCGGCTGTAATCAAAGTCATATTTTCTAATATGCATATTTTTTGCCCTATATCTTTGTAACTGTGCCGTTTAGGCGTATGTCTCTTAATGGCATTTTGAGGATTGCACGAATCATGTTTCGGATCGTTACCCAGGCCAATAGCGGGATATTACGCCGCCTTGACGCCCTGTTCAAATTAAAATCCCGTTTTCTCACAAAATATTCACAAAGTCATTTGTGTGCGCTGCAGCATTAACTTTTCGTCTTGACCAACATCGCGTGTTCAACGCAGGGCCTTCCTTTAACTTCGCCGGTGCCGCTGCCTAAATGTTCACACTCTCCGCAACCAGAGAATGATTCGATCACGCTGTCGATTGTGATGGCGTGCGGTGGAGGATTGAGCAAACTCAAATCATATTCAAGCGAAACAACTAAACCATGCGCGTTCGGCGCCATTAAGTCTGTCAATTTAGTGACGTAACGCGCGCGAATGTCGGGCGGTAAAGCGACCAACGCGGCGCGATCGTAGAACAAATTAATTAACGGCAACTGCGTGTGCTCTAACGCAAAAATATCGCCACACCAAAGTGTCACGTTGTCGCCCGCGTACTTTATAAGATTGCTTTCGGTAGATTTTTCGTAGGCGAGATTGTTCTCGCGGAAAAATGCATCGACTGCGAGGTGACTTAGCTCAATATCGCATACGTGAAAACCGCACGCCATTAACCACAGCATGTCGCGCGATTTTCCGCATAGTGGAACAAACACTGCGTGTTGGGTTGAAGCGTCGCTTAAACTCGCGCGGTCAATCACTGTTTGCCAGTGCTGGCGCAGCATGGGGTGGAAGTCGGTTTCGTGGAAGCCAATTTCATTTTGCGCCCAGCGGGCTAGCCAAAAGTCAGTTTCCATGAAGAGAGTATGCCCGTATTAAACGACTCGTTTAGATGCTCAGTATTGCCGTGAAATCGATGTTTAGTGTCGCACCAAGATCGGCGATTGCTTGTTCCTCGCCAAGGACTTTGATGGTCGTCATACCTAGCGCTTTGGCCGGTTTCAGATTGATACCCAAGTCATCCAGATAAACGATCTCATGAGGCGCCACATTCATGCGCTCGCAAGCGAGTTCGTAAATCGCTGGATCCGGTTTGCGAATGCCCTCCTTGCTCGACTCAATGACGAGATCGAAATCTCGCATCACTTCCCGCACTTCATTTGCCCGTTTCTCAGTGGCCGCCATGCCGGGACCACTACCCGCGTCTGCATTGTTGGTTAAACAGCTTACTTGGTAGTCTTGCTTGCAACGCTTGAGTACCGTCACCATGTTCGGGCGAACGTCACCGCTTAATAAAGGAATAACATCTCTACCGGGAACAGGATGCCCGGCCGCCGTCGTCTCTGCTAAGAATGCTTGATCGAATTCATCAACGGATATTCTGCTCGACTCAAACTTAGCCCAGGCGTTGTCGAGCGGGTTAACCGCGTTCACGCCGCGGATAAAATCGATTGGAATACCGCGCTCTGACTCATAACGATTAAACGCATCAAATGGTGATGTGGTAAACACACCGCCGAAATCCCACAGAATTGCACGAAAACTCATCAAGGTTGCTCGCTGAAAACTAGACAGACTATTTTACTTTCTCTGGCGCAATTCGAAAGCCTCGCGACTTATACATTGAATGATGGGTTTCACTAACAGAAAGAATCAGCGATGATCGGGTACCACGCGCTTGGTACAGAGCCGAACACAACTTAACCGCCTTCAGCTTGAGGAACCGTCATGAAGCATTATGTCTACTTACTTGTTGGCAGCTTATTTTTTGTTAATTTGGCGCCCGCCGCAGATTGGCATGAATCGAAATACGGCCCCGAGGATACGCTAGGCGCGATAAACCTTTTGTCGGCCGACAAAGTGCTAGAGGCGGCGAAACTTATTAAGACTGGTAAGACCTATGCGCTGGGAGTACCAACGGGTCCGGAGTCGCCCGCCTATCCGCCCCGTTTCTATTCCATGACCATTCTGCAGCTTGGAGACGGCACCGGATCCCCGTGGGGCGCAAACAAGCTCACCGGTAATGACGATTTGATGTATACCTGGATGGGCGTTGGTAGCCAAATTGATGGCCTTGGCCACATTGGCGTGGAACACGTTTATTACAACGGCACGCCCGCTAAAGAATTCGTTAACAATAAAGGTTTAACTAAATTTTCTACCCATGAACTACCGCCCATTGTCACCCGTGGCGTACTGATTGATATGGCAGCGCACCTTGGTAAGCCCATGTTGGACCCCGGCACTGCGTTCAACGAAGACGAAATTAAGGCCGCCGCTTCAAAACAAGGTGTGGCGATTGAAAAGGGAGACGTAGTGCTATTCCATACGGGCTGGCTGAACAAAGCCGATATGGACACCGCCGCTTTCATGAAAGGTGAACCCGGCCCTGGCGTTGGTGGCGCAAAATATCTTGCCAGTCTTGATGTTGTCGCAGTGGGTTCCGATTCATGGGGCGTGGAAGCCGTACCGTTTGAAACCGAGGGTCAGGTTTTTCCAGTTCATCAAGAACTCTTAGCCAAAAACGGTATTTATTTACTTGAAAATATGGATACCCGCGAACTGGCTAAAGACAAAGCGTGGGAATTTCTATTTGTCTTAGGCCAACCTCGATTTGTTGGCTCGGTTCAAGCAATCATTAACCCTGTGGCAATCCGCTAGGATTTTTCGACCTTTAAGATGGCGAACGACACACAGCTGGAATGGCTATTCCCGATACCTGTTTTCAAAAGCCAATTGGACGATTTCGATAGTTACCAATCCAAGCTCGCCGAACTAGCCAATAACCTGCACCTGCAGGATGAAGGTGTGAGTCGGAGTAACATCGGCGGCTGGCATTCCAAAGATCTGCGCGAAGATTATGCTCGCGCACCTTTAGATTGGGTGGGCCAAAAAATATTTGCCTGCGCTAGCGAAGGGCTTGCGAAGTCGCGCAAAGTGAATGCGCCAATAGACATTCAATTGGACAACAGTTGGTTCATCATCAATGGTAAGAACCATTGGAACTCGCCGCACACGCATATGCCGTCTCAGTGGTCGGGGGTTTTGTATATTGCCGT
>JBCCFA010000504.1:0-3195 GCA_039029975.1 Pseudomonadota bacterium | reverse complement strand
GGCGTCGGCAAGATCGATCGGGATCAGGTCGCCGATTACGCCACGCGTAAGTCGATGGAAATTAATGAGGTTGAGCGATGGCTTGGCGCTAATCTCGCCTATGATGCAGATTGACCTACTATGATTGCTGGTAACCGCACGACAATTCGTGCACTCCTAAACGAAACCGAAGAACGCGAACAAATCACCCTGTATGGCTGGGTACGGACCCGTCGTGACTCCAAAGCGTTTTCTTTTCTTGAAGTTAACGATGGTTCCACTTTAAGTAGCATTCAAATCATCGTGGATGCGAGTTTACCGACTTACGAAATCATCAAACAAATCAATACAGGTGCTTCAGTGCGTGTTGATGGTCGGCTGGTTGAATCCCCTGGCAAAGGGCAGGATTGGGAGGTTCAAGCGACAGCGATTGCCCTAATTGGTAGCGCGCCAGAGGATTACCCTCTCCAAAAGAAACGCCATAGCGACGAATTCCTACGTAGCATATCGCATCTGCGTGCGCGCACTAACAAATATGGTGCCATGTTTCGAATACGGTCGCGTTTGTCATTCGCTATTCATCAATTTTTCCAAACACGCGGTTTTAACTACATTCACACGCCAATTATCACCGGCTCAGATTGTGAAGGTGCCGGCGACATGTTCCGCGTGACGACCTTCGATCTAAACTCGGTGCCCACCTCAAATGGTACCGTGAATTTCGAAGACGACTTTTTCGGCAAAGAGGCACATCTCACCGTATCGGGCCAATTAGCAGTAGAAACCTACTGTCTAGCGCTGGACAAAGTCTATACGTTTGGTCCCACGTTTCGTTCAGAAAACTCAAACACTTCTCGCCACATGTCCGAATTTTGGATGATTGAACCGGAGATCGCCTTCGCCGATCTTGAAGACGATATGCAACTCGCCGAAGACATGGTGAGATATTTAATCAGTTTCCTACGTGAAGATTGCCGTGAAGACTTCGGATTATTCTCGCGCTTCGTCGATAAAAAGCTCATCGAAAAACTCGACCGCGTGGTTGAAAATGACTTTATTCGCCTGCCCTATACGGAAGCAATCGATATACTCAAGGGGAGTAAGCAGCGTTTCGAATTTGAACCGGCTTGGGGTGCTGATCTGCAATCGGAACATGAGCGATTCTTAACGGAAGAACATTTTGGCAAACCGGTGTTTGTTTACGATTGGCCGCGCGATATCAAAGCGTTCTACATGCGACAAAATGACGATGGGAAAACCGTCGCGGCGATGGATTTGCTCATTCCCGGCGTTGGCGAACTTATCGGTGGCAGCCAACGCGAGGAACGACTTGATGTGTTAACCAAACGTATCGAAGAGCTTTCCTTAGATCCAGCCGACTACTGGTGGTATCTAGACACCAGGCGCTTCGGTTCGGCGCCTCACGCAGGATTTGGTTTGGGATTCGAACGTTTCTTGATGTTTGTTACAGGCGTCGGCAATATTCGCGACGTCATCCCTTTCCCCCGCACACCCAAGCACTTAGAATTCTAATCCACAAAGCCCTAACAGGTGGAGTGACAAGTCATTAAGACTTGTTCATCTTGTTCGTTAATTCCTTTAGTTTGGAGAATCACATGAAAGTGATGATAGACCTCTGTGTCGTACCGGTTGGAGTGGGTGTTTCTGTATCGGAATATATTGCTGAATGCGAAAAAATAATCTCGGCGGCGGGCTTAAATTCCCAGCTTCATCCTTATGGTACGGTTATCGAGGGCGAGTGGGATGAAGTCATGGGGGCAGTCAAAGAGTGTCACGAGAAAGTCCACGCCATGGGTTCGCCCAGAATCCTCTCGATAGTTAAAATCGGCACCCGAACCGATCGCGAACAAAGCATGCAAGATAAAATTGATAGCGTTGAGCAAAAATTGGCCGAATCCAACAAAGCTTGATAAATTGCCGTTTCGGCAGTTACACACGATGACAAAGGCAAGCCTATGAACGAATCATCCTTAAGCTACGTCAATGGCACGAGCGACGAACCGCTTATGTATAAAACAATCGGGCAAGCGCTTGATGACGCTGCAAAGACATGGCCTGATGGCGAGGCCGTCGTCGTTAGACATCAAAATATCCGATGGAGCTACACGCAACTGAATGAACAAGCGAACGCAGTTGCTGCCGGGCTAGTTGCCCTTGGATTCAAGCGGGGCGATCGCATCGGGATATGGTCACCTAATAATATCGAATGGGTCATTACCCAATTCGCCACCGCCAAGGCTGGACTAATTTTAGTTAACGTGAATCCGGCGTATCGAATTGGCGAGCTCGAATACGCACTGAACAAAGTGGAATGTAAAGGCATCATTATCGCTGAACGATTTAAGACCAGCGATTATGTTGAAATGATTCATAAGCTCGCTCCGGAAATTGCGCAATGCGCGCCTGGAGAACTCCAGGCCGAAAAATTACCGCATCTTAAGTCTGTCGTCTGCATTAGCGATCAAACGCATAAAGGCATGTATCAATTCAGCGAAATTGCAAAATTTGGCGGCGACTCA
This sequence comes from Pseudomonadota bacterium, assembly GCA_039029975.1. Lineage (GTDB taxonomy): Bacteria > Pseudomonadota > Gammaproteobacteria > JBCCFA01. The sequence goes on along the minus strand of JBCCFA010000504.1, from coordinate 676 downwards.
CAGCGCGGGGAGTTGCTGCAGCTAGCGGGTGAACTTCAGCCGGATGACGCGATCAACATTCAATTCACGAGCGGCACCACGGGCATGCCGAAGGGAGCCACCCTCACCCACTTTAATATCGTCAATAACGGTTATTTTGTCGGCAAAGCCATGAAGCTTGGCCGCAACGACAAACTGGCGATACCCGTGCCGCTATATCATTGCTTCGGCATGGTGATGGGCGTACTGACTTGCGTGACAACCGGTGCCACCATGGTTTTTCCAGATGAAGCCTTCGAACCTGGTTCAGTGCTGGCTGCCGTTAGTGAAGAGCAGTGCACCGCTTTGCATGGTGTCCCCACCATGTTTATTGCTGAACTGGATCATCCTGATTTTTCCTCTTTTGACTTCAGCCACCTTCGCACTGGCATCATGGCGGGGGCACCGTGTCCGATCGAAGTCATGAAACGCGTATTCAGCGACATGAATATGGGCGAAGTTACCATTGCTTATGGCATGACAGAAACCAGCCCCGTTAGCTTCCAAAGCGGTACCGATGATGCGATTGATAAGCGCGTATCGACGGTTGGTCGCATTCATCCACATGTTGAAGTCAAAATCATCAACGACGACGGTCGCGTTGTAGCGCGGGGAGAGAAAGGGGAACTCTGCACGCGCGGTTATAGCGTCATGCTTG
>JBCCFA010000503.1:0-3201 GCA_039029975.1 Pseudomonadota bacterium | reverse complement strand
CACGTGGCAAGTGAATGTACCTTCGCCCGGGCCAACCCATGCCATGTGACGGGTATTAGGTACCATACTCCAGGAGAGTATGGGGAGGTACACCAGACATTGTGGTGTGTAGTGACACTCACTTAGGTTCTGCACCTGTAAGGGCCGCGCGCTGATATCGGCGGAGTACGCTTTTCAAGCGCGCTCTCAGTTCGCGAAGATCAAACGGCTTCGAAAGATAGTCATCGGCGCCAACTTCTAGTCCAACGATTCGATCAACTGTTTCGCTAGCACCAGAGACGATAATAATACCGATGTCTAGGGTCTCGCGAATGTATCTTGCGAGGGTTAAGCCGTCCTCGCCGGGCAATCCTATATCCAGCAATACCACATGTGGCGCGTGCTCGTTCAGTCGCTCTCGCATTTGTTCGCCATCTGCGGCGAGCAACACCTTATAATCGTGATCCTCGAGATATTCTGAGAGCATATCTCTGATATCCTCATCATCATCGACGACCAAACTGGTAATGTCTGCGCTCATCTAATTGTCCAGTGAATCGCGATTTAACTCAGCTGCACAGTCTCTTATATTTTTCCGCCGACGTCATCTTTTGTTATGCCTCGTTACGCAAATGAAACAAAATTTCTGCTAAGAGCACTTTTAGCAGCGACTCTGACCTATTTAATATTCGCGTCTTCCAGTGGCGCGGAAAGTCCATATAGTGAAGGCAAGCGCTCGGTTGATGGTATTGGTAAGTATTATTTTGGTCGCGAAATTTCCACCGTAATGGGACACCGCGGCGCGCGCTGGTTGGAGCGCAGTACACGGCAGCAAGAAGAACGGACTGACTTGTTAATTGATGCACTGCCACTCAACCCAGATATGGTCGTTGCCGATATCGGTGCCGGTAGTGGTTACTTTTCAATTCCTATTGCCAAACGTCTTCCAGCAGGTAAGGTACTGGCTATCGATATTCAAGCCGAAATGCTCACAATTATCAAACATAAATGCGCGGCTTTGGGCATAAACAATATTGAGTTGGTAAGAAGCTCGGCGGCCGATCCAAAATTACCACAGGACCGGGTTGACTTGGCTTTACTTGTGGATGCTTATCATGAGTTCGAATTTCCCAAGGAAATGACCCTAGGCATCTTTCGCGGGCTTAAATCCGGCGGACGCGTTGTGCTTGTAGAATATCGGGCGGAAGATCCGAGCGTGCCGATTCTACGATTGCACAAAATGTCCGAAGCGCAAGCAAAGAAGGAATGGCTTGCGGCTGGTTTTGAGTTTGAAAAGAACCTGAGCGTTCTACCACAGCAACATATATTCATTTTTCGCAAACCTTAAGAAATTAACTAGAGGCGCTGTATGGCTTTATTGAAAATTGCGCAAATTGGCGAACCAGTCCTGCGAAAGACCGCGAAGGCACTTACCGAAACAGAAATTAACTCTGCGCAGATCCACGCGTTGATCGACGACATGATCGAGACGATGCGCGACGCTAACGGAGCCGGTATTGCAGCAAATCAAGTTTATGCACCGGTCCAAATATGCGTGATAGAAACCCGCGGGAACAACCCTCGCTACCCGCATAAACCACAAATACCGTTGACGGTAATGATTAACCCCATAATCACCCCGCTGGGTGATGAAAAATTTGACAATATCGAAGGCTGTCTTTCAGTCCCAAATTTGCGAGGTTTAGTCCCGCGCCACGCGTACATTCTTGTTGAATATTTAGACAGAGACGGGAATACGCAACAGGCGGAATACGCCGGCGTAAGTGCCGGAACATTTCAGCATGAATGCGATCATTTACTTGGTCAATTGTATGTCGACAAAGTGGCTGATCCGACGACATTATCCACCGTCGACAATTTTGCCCGACATCACGAAGCAAACCGCGTCGCCCAGGCGACAGAGGTAGTAGCGCGTTACGGCGGCTGAAGTAATAATCAATTGGCGTTTTGTTCGTAATAATGTGCGGCTCGATAAACCGTCATTTCGTCGAACAATCTACCTGTTAGCATTAAGCCAACGGGTAGATCTCGAACCGTGCCGCAGGGAATTGAGATTGATGGATGGCCGGTTACGTCAAAAGCTGGCGTGTTCGGCACCATTTCTAGCGCGCGAGCGACAATCTCTTCCGCCGGGGCATCGGCCTCGGGTATTGGCGAAGACACAATAGGCAAAGTTGGCATGAGTAATAAATCGTATTCTTTGAATACTTCCTCGTAGGCCGCGGTGAGGCGGGCGCGAAGATTTTGCGCTTTTGCGTAATAAGCACCGCCGTATACCTGTGTCATATACTCACCCAATAGCATGATAAGTTTGGTTTGCGGCCCAAATTTCTCGGTCTGCTGGCGCCAAGATGCATGGTATTTCATTAGACTAGGGACGTAGCCACCGGTGCGGTTTTTGCCAAAGCCATTGTCGTGCATCATAGAGACGACTAAGCCCTCCACATACATTGGGGTCCAGATTGCGGCGCTGACTAGATGCATTGGGATTGAAACTTGAGCAACCTCTGCACCATGTGATTCGAATACTTTCGCTGCGTTCCATACGCATTCGTCCACCGCGGGATCGGAGTTGGCATGGCCAAACCCTTCTCGTACTACACCAATCTTCAATCCCTTAATGTCTTTTCCAAGCGCATCCCTATAAGGGTTCGTATGGATCTCACCTTGCGCAGGATCAATACCATCATTACCGGCTAAGACCTCCATCAATAAAGCATTATCTGCGACGTCCTTGGTCATCGGCCCAACATAATCGATGGTCATATCAATGGGCATCGTGCCCGTATAGGGCACAAGACCGTAAGTTCCCTTCATCCCAACGACGCCGCAAAAAGCAGCGGGAATACGACACGACCCACCATGATCCGTACCGACCGCCATATCCACGTCATTTGCCGCGAGTAAGGCTGCGTTGCCTGATGACGAGCCACCAGCGGTCGTTGTGGGATCATGGGGATTCCGAATCGGTCCCTTTGCATTAGTATGACTCCCACCAGAAGTGCAGAAGTATTCGCTATGTCCTTTGCCAGCGACAATGCCACCCGCGTCTAGCACACGGGTAACAACGGTGGCGTCCACATCCGGGATATAACCTTCTAATGTAGAAGAACCATTCATCATCGGCACGCCAGCCACCATGATGTTGTCTTTGAAAACGACGCGTTTACCTGCCAACGGTCCGCTACTTGCGCCTTCGAT
>JBCCFA010000502.1:0-3208 GCA_039029975.1 Pseudomonadota bacterium | reverse complement strand
ATGGCGCCGTCATCTACAGCTGCGGCACGTTCCAAGAATTGTCTTGAAGATTCGAGTTTGGACGCATCGCCAGTCAACAAGTACATTCCATAATGTGCTCGACCAGCGGAATAAAGAGAGCGCATCGAATTTGGATGGTTTTCGGCTTCGACGGTTGCTAGCGTTACAGGATCACTCCAAGAAACAGCACGCAACATAGTTAGACCACCAAATACAAATATTCCAACTATCGCGACGACGCGGCGGTATTGCTGCGAATTTTCCGCCGCCAACAGGTCATTGATCACCCAAGTCGCAGCAAAAATAAGCCCAAATGATGGTAAGTAATTTCTATGTTCATGGACTAACTCCAAAGGCATGAAGCTAGACTCGAGCGCGTGGCCAACTAAGAACCACAGTAAACCAAAACCAATAACTGGCGCCTTCTTGGCGCCTATGATACCAACGCCCATTAATAGGACGATCCCCGCTACTGCTAAAACGGTAGTAAACGGGTCAATAATCGAAGTCGATATAACAATATCGTCGTGAAAAAGTGCAAACGAAGTTATCCGGGGCACAAAAATCAAAGAAATGTAAAACCAAAGTACACGAGTTTCAGTCAAAACACGTTCGCCCAGGGAAAAGCTACGATATTTGTAAGCTTCATCCAGGTAGCCCGGGCCCCAAAACGAGAGTGCAATTGCGCCAACAAACAACAACAACCCTGATACTAAATAAACTAGCTTAAATCGTCGTCTTTTATCGTCTTCTAGCGCACGGAACCGAAAAAAACAGGCTTCGGTTACGACTATCAATGGCAAAGCCAAAACTGCATTTTCTTTACTCAAAACCCCTAGTAGGGCAATCACCGGTGTTGCACAATAAACAAGGACTTCTCCTCGATGTAATCCCCGAATCATTCGTAACCGCCCCACGGAATAGGCGAGTAGCGCCCCAAAAGTAAATAACGCCGAAAGACTAGTCATTCGCTGAACCACGTACAGAACCGACGTCAGATTAATGGGATGAAGTAACCAAATCGCTGCCACGATTAAGGCTAGATTAGTGGGATTGCCTTTGGTGTTTGGGTAGTTTTTTGAAGACGGTATAGTTGCAACAATTAGCGTTTTAGCGAGATGGAATACGACGATCCCAACGCATAAATGCACTATTAGGTTAGTTATCTTGAAGGCCATCGGCCAAATGCCCGTTGTCGCGGAATTGAACGCAAAACTAAGCATCGAAATTGGGCGTTTCAACGGCCCAGACATGCCGCCGCTCCACGCGGATTCTGCGAGACTATGCAGCGATAGTTCGGCATAGGCGATGTAATCGTTTAACAGGATATTTGTATAATCATCAAATTCGAAACTGCCCGAAAGTCCGGGTAGGTACACGATCACCGTGATTAACAAAATAACAAGGAGCCGTTGTGTCGCACTGGTGGTCAAATTCGCTCTCACTTGCTAAAAAAAAACGCCCCGCTATTGCGAGGCGTTTTCTAAGACTAGTAACTAATCTCTTAACGGCATGAGGAAGGACGATATTTGTTCTCCAAGTTACCGCCGATTGTACAACTCCAGGACACACCGCCGCTTGCGGTCGTCGGAGTTAGCAATAACGTAGAGCCTTGAATTGCCGCGGTGTTAGAGAAAGTGATCCGAATGACGCCGCTCGCTTGTACAGATACGCTGGAAACGCTGTTACCTTTGATACTGGTGTTAGTTGCCATACCTGCGGAGGCATTACTACCCGGTAGGCTGCCGTTAGAAGCGAAATATTCAGAAACAGCCGTCTTACCTGCAGAAGCCAAGCTCAAACCTTCCGTCACTTTAGCGCGAATGGTGTAGTCTTGGTAAGCAGGGATAGCGACCGCTGCGAGGATACCGATGATCGCAACCACGATCATGAGTTCGATTAGCGTAAAACCTTGTTGGACTTTTTTCATGTCTATCTCCTAATTGAGTATTCGAGCATCAGCGAAACGTTCGTCGTTCCACCTAGCGAGTTTCTCGCGCCTCCGAGAAAACCCGCCAGCGCGTTGTGGATGATTATGCATAGCACGTGCCAACCATCGTGATTCGAATAATCTCATTATTAATCAATTACTTGCAGTTTAAACAAGTGTCACTCTGGTGTTGATTCTAATGATGGGAGCGTCGAATTTACGGCCATGTTTGTCAGGATGTGACGCAGATTGTCACTTATTCCCACGACCACACTAACCGTCTAGGGCTTGTCGAGATCTAATTTTTCCAGCCTGTAGCGCAATGCACGAAAACTAATGCCAAGCAATTTTGCGGCTTTCGTTTTATTCCAGCGCGTTTTCTCGAGCGCTTCTAAAATCCTTTGGCGCTCGATGTCCTCTAAATAACCCTGCAAATGTCCGTCGTCTTTCACTTCACCGCCCGCGGACGCACCCTCGATACTAGCAGCGTCCGTCCCGCCTTGAAGATCATCCGGCAATCGCAAGTCTTCGCTTTGAATTTTGCCATATTCACATAGAGTAATGGCGCGCTCCAAGATGTTTTCCAGCTCCCGGACGTTACCCGGGAAACTGTAATTTAGCAACGCAGTATGAGCGTCCTCTTCAAGGACCGGCGCTGCAATGCCGATTTCGGCGCTTAGCTTGTGTAAAAAGTGTTCGGTCAACAGGGAAATATCGGTACCGCGTTCGCGCAAAGCCGGCACCTTCAATTCAATAACGTTGATTCGATAAAATAAGTCCTGGCGAAACGAGCCGTCGTCTACAAGCTTCGCTAAATTTTTGTGCGTGGCCGACAATATTCTGCAGTCAATGGGAATCTCCTGTTGCTCCCCTACCGGCCGAACTCTTTTTTCTTGAATCGCCCGCAGTAGCTTCACCTGCATTTGTAGCGGTAATTCCGCAACCTCGTCTAAAAACAAGGTGCCTTGATTAGCCGCTTGAAACAAACCCGGCTTATCATCGACCGCCCCGGTAAAACTGCCTTTCTTATGGCCGAATAATTCGCTTTCTATCAGATCGTGCGGGATCGCACCGCAGTTAACTGGCACAAATGGGTGTTGAGTTCTGGGGCCCAAATCATGGATTAGACGCGCAACTAACTCTTTACCCGTTCCGGATTCGCCGCTGATATAAACTGGCGCTTGGCTGCGGGCCAATTTCTGGATCGTTTCGTTTAAACGTCGAATCTTATCTGACCGTCCGACTAGGGCGCTGTCATCATGGCTGGACGGTTCGGAT
>JBCCFA010000501.1:0-3212 GCA_039029975.1 Pseudomonadota bacterium | reverse complement strand
CGACCTGATTCTACCTTCGCCGTTACCGCGTTAATTAATTCGGGTAACAATTCTTGGAGCGAAACCAGCAAACTCGAAGGTAATGTGGGTATGGATGAAAACGAAGACTTACCTGGGCCGTTGCCAGCAATACTGGCGTTACAACGCACACAGAACGGGCGCGAGCAGAGGATTATTATCAGCGGCGATGGCGATTTCCTCGCCAATACGTATCTCGGTAACGCTGGTAACCAAGATTTTGGCGTGCGTTTGGTTGAGTGGTTGGTAACAGATAAAAATCTAATCGAAGTACCAAGCAGATTAGCCGCAGATAATTTTTTGTCGTTCAAAAAATGGCAGGTCTCGGTAATTGGTTTCGGTTTCCTCTTAGTTATCCCTGGCGCATTAGTGCTCAATGGCATTATCGTGTGGAACAAACGCAAACGTGCCTGAGCTACCGGAAGTAGAAACTACCCTCAGAGGTGTCTCGCCGCTGGTGACCGGTCGGACGGTCGAAAATATGCTGGTCCGAAACTACTCTTTACGTCATCCGGTGGACAAAACGCTGCCGCGGCGGCTGTTGGGACAACGATTAGTCGAGGTAGAACGCCGGGCGAAGTATTTGTTTTTCAGATTTAGTGAATTGAATTTAATTTGGCACCTCGGCATGTCTGGCAGCATGCGCGTGAATCAGGCGAGCGTTGATCCAGCAACACATGATCATATTGACGTTGTTTTCGACAATAACCAATGCCTCCGTTACCGCGATCCAAGGCGTTTTGGATTGGTACTTTGGACGGCCGAAGAGCCCAACGATCATAAGCTCATTCGCCACCTAGGCCCCGAGCCTTGGGATGCAAAGTTCGATGGTGATTATCTTCACCGCTTGGCACGCGGCCGCAAACTTGCGGTAAAGAACTTTATTATGGATGGCAAAATCGTTGTTGGGGTGGGCAACATTTACGCCAGCGAGTCTTTACACCTAGCAGGCATAGATCCGCGGCGGGCAGCATCGCGCATTAGTGAGAAGCGTTTTGCTCGCTTAGTCGTCGCGATTCGTGAAGTCTTGGATTTAGCTATAGCCAAAGGGGGGACTACTTTACGGGACTTTGCTAAAACCGACGGACAGCCGGGCTATTTTCGCCATGAGCTTAACGTTTACGATAGAGCGGGTGAGGCATGCCACGAATGCGGCGCTCTCATTAAGCAAATCGTTATCGGCCAACGGTCCAGTTACTATTGTCCGAATTGTCAGCGCTAACCCCCAGTTAGAACTAGGGAACTGCGATAACGCTCGCTCGGCCTTCGCCGCGGGGATCGCTCGCCGCTCGAAGTTCGCCGTTGTCCTTGCTTAGCGATATCGCGTGCATGTTGCCATAATTTCGCGATATTTCTTTTAATTGATGCCCACGGTCCTTTAAGTCTTGCTGCTCTTCAGCAGTTAGGCCACCTTTCTCAAACTGCACCTGATCCGGTAGATATTGGTGATGATAGCGCTTAACCGAAACCCACTCGGCGGGGCTTTCGCCTCTCTCGAACGACAAAATTCCCAGCAACACCATCGAGATTATGCGGCTACCGCCCGGCGTGCCCAGCACACCAATGCGTTCTGGTGACTCAATAAATGTGGGGGTCATGCTGGATAAGGGGCGCTTTCCTGGCGCTATTGCGTTCGCTTTGTCACCGACCAGACCGTAGGCATTGGGCGTTAATGGCCGGGACGAAAAATCGTCCATCTCGTTATTAATTAACACGCCTGTCCCGGGTGGCGCATAAACAGCTCCAAACGGATAGTTAACGCTTAACGTGCCAGCAACACGATTACCGTCTGCATCGATCACCGAAAAATGGGTTGTGTTGCGACCTTCACTCGCGCTGCCGATGGCAGGTAGGTCGGTACTTGGTGTCGCCTTTTGCAGTGATAGATTAGCCCCCAGTTTTTGCGCGTAAGATTTACTCGTCAGCTTTGCCACTGGTATCTCGACGAAGTCGGGATCGCCCAAATATTCCGCGCGATCTCTGTATCCGCGCCTCATCGCTTCAATAACGACATGTCGACGGGTTAGAGGATCGAGTTCTTGTAGTTGGTAGTTCTCTAAGATGTTCAGCGTTTCAGCAAGGACAATGCCGCCGGAGGAGGGCGGGGGCGCGGAGACGATTCTATAATCGCGATAATTAAAAATGACGGGCACTCGCTCAACGACTTGATAGTCTTTTAGGTCTTGCAAAGTCCAAATGCCACCGGCGCTCGTTACGCCGTCAACTAACTTGTTCGCAACCTCTCCCGCATAGAACCCGATGTGTCCATTACTTGCGAGCGCGCTAATTGTCGACGCTAAATCTGGCTGCACAATTTGTGTGCCCTCGCTGAGCTTATCGATGCCACCGGGCATAAAAATTTGCGCCGTTTCCGGGTATACCGCCATGGCGGCGGCTCGGAAACCCATCAAACGTTTATATCGATCGGTAACTGCAAAACCGTCGCTCGCTAAGCGGATTGCCGGTGCGAGTGAAGCCGCTAAGCTCAAACGCCCGTAATTCTTTGTAAGGTGCGTTAAGCCTGCGGCTAAGCCCGGGATTCCACCGGCCAAAGGTCCATTGAGTGCGCGCGTTCGTTCAAATTCACCGGCGGCGTTCAAATACATATCTACGCTTGCTGCCTGCGGTGCTTTCTCACGCGCGTCGATCATGGTTTGAAAGCCATCTGCTGCGCGATGGAGTAAGAAAAATCCGCCGCCGCCGAAACCCGAACCGGCTGGTTCTACCACGCCTAGAGCCGCTGCAACTGCCACCGCGGCATCAAAGGCATTACCGCCGGCGAGCAACACTTCTTCACCCGCTGCCGTAGCCAATGGATGCGCTGAAGCGACCGCCGCTTGTCGCCGCGATTCATCGGTTGATTCATCCTCTAGCGAGTCAGCAAAAGCGCTTACGCTGGTTATCGCTACGCAGGAATAGATCCACGAGAGATAAATTATTTTTCGCATGTAATTACCTATCAGCGTTGTTATGCATACCCTATTCAAAGCGCGATATCACTATTTTTCAGCCATTAATTGCTGATACTTCGCCAATAACTGTTGTTCATTTTCTACAATGGTGGGGTGTTTCGGAATGCAATCCACCGGACAGACCTCAACGCACTGCGGGGTATCAAAGTGCCCAACGCATTCGGTGCAACGCTTCGGATCTATTTCGTAGAACTGTTCGCCTTCGTAGATCGCGGTGTTTGG
>JBCCFA010000500.1:0-3216 GCA_039029975.1 Pseudomonadota bacterium | reverse complement strand
GAAAATCCAGCGCGGTCAAAAACTCAAGCGCCGAACCGCCATCCGGGCGCAAACCGTTTAGGTCATCGGCATCCGCGTCTTCCTGCGCGAACACATTATTACCACGGGTATCGGTATATTCCGCGCCGACAATCCCATCGGTATCATGCCAACCGAAAGGCGAAGCAATACTATCTGGGACCCCCGTGACGATACTGCGATTGGCAACAGCGGGACTCTCGACAGGTAGCGGATAGACTTGGTAGCTCGCGCGGGAAACCCAGTTGACTTTTTTCAACACCTCGCCAACATTCGCGTCGACAAACAGGTTCCACCAATCGCGACCATCGGGCGTGCGGATTACGATGTTCCAGGCGAGGCGGATATCGCCATCGATGTGCTCGATGTAATTGAGTTTTAATGGAATGTCGTCGCGAGAGAGTGTCGGTGCGCTGAACAACGTTTCTTTCATGGGAGTGGTCTCAACGGACAACTGGGTGATTTCTGAGTCGGTTGCAAGACCGAGTTCACGGGCGGCAAGAATCACCACTTCGCGAGCAGATAGCACCGGTATTATCGGCACCGGTGACCTCAACCGCACTTTACGTTTGAGTTGATCAACCTCGGAGACGATGCGCCCATTTTTATCGACCGCCGTTTGATAGTTTGCGCCCTCAATCTCTATGCCGCGAAAACGCTGTTGCATGTAGAGATAAGTCACCCCAGTGCGCGGATTGCTATGCCGATTTTTGATCTCGATGTCTTCAACGTCTTCTAGCGATAACCCTTTAGCATCTCGACTGGTCATCAAATAGTCTCGACAGACGGCGTAAGCATCTTGAACCGACGCGTCGGTTAAAAAGCCACTACGCAAATCGTCGCGCCGCGTCTCTGCCGCAGCGACGGGGTTCGCAACGCTTGCTATGACAACAACTGCGCAAAGCAATTTCGCGATATGTCTAAAAAACCGGGGGTTACCTGCCATAGATGATTTGGGAATGGGTTAGATTCACCGCGAGATGAGCACACTTGGGCACTCGAATATACGATATTCAATTTAAATAAAGTGTGAAAAGGGACCAAATTTACCTGCTCTTACATAGTTGTTAACACTGCTCGCGAAGTGCATTTTTCTCACTCAGGCCCCTCAGAAGCTGCTCTGGTAGTTATCGCCGAACTGACGTATCGTCCCCCACAAGACGCAAACATCGGACACAAGAATGAATACAAAATTACAATCTTGCGCCGCTTACGGCGGATTAGCTTTCGTCGTTTTCGCTACGCTAGGCTGGTGGATTATCGCCGGTATGTTGCCACCTATATCCCCCGCAACAGATGCAGCCGGGGTCGCCGCTTTTTACCAAACGAATACTGGGACGATTCGTTTCGGTCTTGTCATTGGCATGGTGAGCACAGCATTAACGCTTCCGTGGGTTGCATTATTAGCATTGCATATGCGGCGCACCGAAGGGGATTTTCCGATTTTGAGTATCACCCAAGCCGTCTCCGGTGCGGTAACGTCTATTATCTTATTAGTCCCGTTTGTCCTCTGGTCGGTGGCGGCATTCCGACCGGAGCGGTCGCCAGAACTCATACAACTGACCAACGATTTCGCCTGGATGTTGATTGTGATGACGTTTGGGCCGTTTTTCGTCCAAATTGGTTCAGTTGGCTTAGCGATTTTGTTGGATAAAAACTCCCCTAGCGTTTTTCCTCGGTGGATCGGGTACTTCAATATCTGGGTCGCCGTTATTGCCGTTCCCGGTGCGTTAATAACCTTCTTTAAATCGGGTCCTTTCGCCTGGAACGGGATTATCGCCTTTTGGTTACCGCTGCTTGTCTTTATGGCTTGGTACATAGTGATGTTTATTGGGCTTCGCGGTGCTATTAAAAGCTCGGCAAGCTAATTTTATTATTTAGCGTGTACCTGTCTGCTAGCGACGAGCTATGTCGGAAAATATAGAGTCTGAACATATTCCAGGCGAATTTGGCGTCTGGATTTTCGTGCTCGGGGACATGTGCATTTTTGCCCTGTTCTTCGCTGTGTATCTGTTTTACCGAACAGAAGACTTACCCCTATTTATAGAATCCCAACAAACGCTGAATCAAAACTTCGGCGCCGTTAACACGCTGTTACTCCTTTTCAGTTCGCTTTTTGTCGCGCTGGCGGTGCTCGATATACGCGAACAGCAAGGCAAATACGCAACACGCTTAATCGGTCTCGCAATCGCTTGCGGACTCGGGTTCGCCGCGGTTAAATTTTTTGAATACGGCGAAAAACTTCGGGCCGGTATTGGCATCACCAGCAACGATTTTTTTATGTATTACTACATTTTCACCGGCATTCACTTTATTCATGTGCTTATTGGTCTGGTGGTGTTGTTGCTAATGTTCTTCGCGGCTCGCGATGGTATTCAAACCGATAATGCCATGCGCACATTCGAAAGTGGCGGCATTTTTTGGCATATGGTCGATCTGCTGTGGATTGTGCTGTTTCCATTGTTGTATTTAATTAGGTAAGACGTGGGTACCTTAATCTCCCATCCGGTCGCAAAAATTTGGTTGTTGTTAATCATCGCAACCGCTTTATCGTGGTTAATGGGTGGCGAACATCAAACGCCGCTGAGCGCCGGGCAAATGGCAAGCGTGGTATTGCTCATTGCGCTCATCAAAGTGCGTTTTGTGATCCGCTACTTCATGGAAGTGAGGGAAGCCGCTAAATCGCTGCGACTGGCAACTGATTTATGGGTGGTTGGTGTGGCCGTTGTGCTGTTAGGTCTTTACTGGCGCTGATTGACTACGGGTAAATGATAAGCAAGCCCTCGGCGACTAATGCGGGTCGTTCTTGACCTTCAATTTCCACTTTGTGCTCAAACGTTAATTGGACTCCCGAGTGCTTGACGTCTTCAGCATTGAGTAGTTTTTGACTTAGTCGAACTCGCGCGCCCGCCGGCACCGTTGCGGTGAAACGTAGTTTGTTCAATCCATAGTTCACGCCGCGACTGCGATTTTCAACCTTCCATATTGTGGCAGCCAAGCGCGGCACAAGCGACAAAGTCAAAAATCCATGCGCGATGGTTTTACCATCGGGCATGTCATTTTTCGCCCGTTCTACATCTACATGAATCCACTGATGATCGCCCGTCGCGTCCGCGAATTTGTCGATCATCGCTTGGTCGATTTCAACCCAGTCCGAAACCCCAAATTCTTCGCCAATAAGGTTTTTCATATCTTGCG
>JBCCFA010000499.1:0-3223 GCA_039029975.1 Pseudomonadota bacterium | reverse complement strand
TTTATTAACTCCAAAACTTATTTCGTTTAACTATAAAGAGACAATAAAATGAAGAGCACGAAATCCGTATTCTCGGTTGCGCTATTGGCACTACTTGTCGCGCTGCTAACCGCTTGCGGCGGTACCCGCCCGAAAGGCGAATTGCCGCCCCCGGCTGATCCACCAGCTCCGGCGCCAGTTGCTAAGCCAACGCCACCTCCGCCACCACCGCCTCCACCTGCGCCGGAGCCGGAACCACCGCGTTTTACGCTCGAAGGGGTTAATTTCGATACCGATCGTGCAACCTTAAAACAGGGCGCCCGAGATATTTTGGATAACGCGGCAACCGTGATTCCAAAATTCCAGGAGTACCAATTCCGAGTTGGCGGACACACGGACAGCCAAGGTAGTGATAGCTACAACATCGGCCTTTCCGAGCGCCGTGTGGCTAGCGTGATCGATTATCTCGTGAGCAAAGGGGTATCCCGCGATCAGTTAGTTGGCGTTGGCTACGGCGAAGCGCTACCTATTGATACCAACGATACCCCGGCCGGTCGCGCTCGCAACCGCCGAGTGGAAATTGTGCCAATCTATTAAGCGAGACGCTCGCTTAAACTTGCACGTATAAAGTAAGTAAAACGGCGGTGAGAGGAATCTTACCGCCGTTTTTTTTGCGCGTAAGAAAATGACCCGTAAAAAACTTATCTCACTTCCCGCTGCACTGTTGTTTTTCCTCGCGGCAGAGGCGGCACCCCCGGAGCGGATTCATTCAAAGCCGCTTGCTCCGGATTATCAAATTAATCCGGATGGCACCGTATCGCTCACTGTCTGCTACAACGCCTCTTGTGCGGCTCAAAAGCGCTTACGTTTCGATAATAACGATCTCAAATATGTAAAGACACAGATTCAATCTTGCCGGATAGCGCCTGGCGAGCACACAACTCATAAACATCTACAACAGTTACGAATAGGCGTTTGGCAAATGGAATCTTTGGCGAGAAAGTACCATCCGCCGTTAGCAAATGACCTGCCCGTCAATGATCAAGAATTTGGGATAGAAGGTCGGACTGATTGCGTGGACAACGCGACAAACACCACGACATTCATCAACGTTCTTATCGATCTGGGATACTTGAACGATTGGCATGTTGTTAAGCCGGCCGTCCGTAAGCCCCTCGACATTAATCGCGTTCACTGGACCGCGGTAGTAAGTGATGTAAATAATCGACAGTGGTCCGTCGATTCATGGTTTCGTCGCCACGGTCACTTACCGTTTGTGATGCCCTTAAATAATTGGCGTCGCGAAGAACTTGCCTGGAAGGGCGAGCATCAGCGGTTTAATCCATACCCCAAGACTGTTCCGGAGCTTTGTGACTAATCTTGCCAGGGTTACTCGCAGGCAGCGCGGACATTCTCTAAGGAAATGTCGTAAAGCCCCTCGAACGCTTCGATAAGCTGTTCTGCGCTAAGGTCGCCATTTGGATCCCATGTGCTTTGCCAGGTCACGTCGCAACTCTGTCCGTCCACTTTATGCACCTGCATTTCTGCCACGTAATTTTCAATCGGGATAGGACTTTGCCCAACAATGCTGTAACGAAACGAATGGGCGTCTTCCTCAAAGGCGTCTAATGACTCGGTGATGCGACCGGGAAACCCAGTTGCTGGATCGAGCTCTGCAGAGCGGGTTGCACCAACGCCGGAACCATCCACGGTAACGGGACCAACGCCGGGGATCCATTCGTGCGTGTTTCCCCAGGCGGAAACCATGCGCCAGACTTTCTCAGCTGGAGCAGCTATACGTTTTGTTACGCTGACTGTGGGCATATGGAATCCTCGTCTAAATTTAACAGTGTGCGGAATGGAGCACTTGGCCACTCCGAGCGCCAGTGTCGTTACCATTAGCGAACAAAGTATCGCCATTAACAATGGTGTACTCAACACCACGTGCTGGGACCACCAATCGTCGGCCGCCCCCTGGTAGGTCGTAGCGCATTTCACCGGTTTTATCTGAACCAATAGTATTCAAATCAAATATTGCAAAATCCGCTGCAAGACCTGGCGCGATTCGACCGCGCTCGGTGATACCGAACAACGCCGCCGGCTCGGTGGTGATGCGTTGGATTGCGCGTTCCAAGGACATGACCTTCTGATCTCGTACCCAAGTTCCCAACAGGTAAGTGGCATAGCCTGCATCGCAAATGCTGTCGACGTGCGCGCCACCATCCGACAAGCCAATCATTGTGCGCGAGTCCGTGATCAGCTCAGGAATGCGGCTTTCATCTGAGTTGAAAAGCTCATAGTTGAACTGCATTTCGAGATTATCTTCGATGGCAATGTCTAAGAAAGTATCGATCGGATCGGTCCCACGCTCTGCGGCAATTTCCTTAACATTACGTCCAACTAAAGCGGCGCATTCTTTAGTTTTAGCTTCCAAGACGGTCATCACTTCCCAGCGACTTGAAAAAATGAGTGGACGCTTCAGTGCCTCCTTGAACGCTTCGCGAAACGAACTGTCTCGCAGGATGGCCATCTGTTCTTCGGCCGGTCTGTTCAATACCGGATTCCAACATTCCATGTTGGCAAAGATAAATGGTGTGCGTAAGTCGATTTGCACGATAAAAGGGCGGCAAGTGCATTGCGGCACTGAACCGCGATCGAGCAAATCAGCGACCTCGCGTAAGGTGTTTTGGACTGCATCGAGATCATCATCACGGTTTAGTAAGGCAAGCCAGGTTACCGGACGCTGAGATTCATTCAGCAAGAGTTCTAACAGTGCGCGTTCCGACGCGTCTACTTTCGATACTTCATTGGTGAGCGCCACCTCGATTGCGCCGCGCCCGAGGTCGCGCAAGACATTACAGTAAGCCGTGAGTTCTTCATTACTCGCCAATCGACAGGCAAGCGGCCTGCCGTGGTAACCCACGTGTTGACCGGCGTTGGTGGTGGTGAAGCCAAAAGCGCCGGCTTCCATAGCGTCTTTAATTAGCCCGGCGATGGTATTTGTTTCTGTGAGCGTCGCCGCCCGTTCCATGGATTCTTCGCCCAGTACGTAGTGACGAAAAGGGGTAAGGGCAGCAAGAAAACCAAGGTTCAACCCAGAGCCCCGTCGTTTCGCAGCCGCCATATATTCCGGAAACGTTTCCCAATCCCAAGTGACACCCTGTTTTAAGACATCAAATGGAATGGCTTCCACGTTAACTAAATCCCAAGCGGCGATTTCCCGAGTCTCAGGGCGACACGGGGC
>JBCCFA010000498.1:0-3223 GCA_039029975.1 Pseudomonadota bacterium | reverse complement strand
GCGGCGCAGGTCTAAGAACAAACTGTAATTCTTCAAATAGTACAAGTCATACTGTAATTTTTCTCTCGAGTCGTTGATCGATGCGCCATAGGGATAACACACCTGAGCCCAACCTGTTAAGCCCGGTTTAACGTAGTGCCGAAGCTGATAGAAAGGAATAACGCCGGCTAATTCTTCGACAAATTGCGGTCTCTCAGGACGCGGACCAACGAAACTCATGTCGCCTTTCAGCACATTATAAAGTTGCGGCAACTCATCTAGGCGGAATTTACGGATAAAGCACCCCACTTTGGTGATACGCGGATCCGCGCTGTCAGCCCAAACCGCAACGCCATTCTCTTCCGCATTGTTGCGCATGCTGCGAAATTTGTAGACCGTAAAATGTTTACCCTTAAGACCAACGCGAACCTGTCTATACAGTATTGGTCCACCACCCTCCAACGACACCGCAAGCGCCACGACAGCAGCAATCGGCAGGGTGATGAGCAACAGGATGCTTGAGATCAGAATATCAACGATTCGTTTTTCGGATCGTTTTAGCACAGCCTGCGTAAAACCTTCAGCAAATACCATATTGCCCGGGTTAACTGAGTCCAGTCTAATCTTACCCAGTTGGCGTTCGTAAAATTCTGGTGCTTGAAGTATGGCAACGCCGTGCATTTTGCATTCGAGCAATCCTTCAAGCGGTAGCCCTTTGCGGCGGTCGTCGGTCGCGACGACAATTTCATCAATCGCATATTTCTCGACAAGTTCTAGCAAGCTTGCGTTTTGAGTGATGATTTTTTCTTCCGTGACCGACAGCTCATCGGCGCCAACGTCAACAAAGCCTACAACCGTAATACCCACACGGTCAGAGGCGCGCCGCAAGTTTTGAATTTGTTTGGCTTTCTCGCCTACACCCATGACCAGCACGCGTTTCGTGCAAGTCGCATCGGTGTGACTCAAACAAACCAGCCGGCAAGTCGCGATTCCGATGAACGAACTCGCTAACGCAACCCCAATCGCTGCTGAACCCACCACCATCGTAGGGAACATGAGATACACAACGCCCATGACCGCAAAGCCAACGCAAAAACTCAGCGCCAAGCGGATAACCGTCGATAAAGGCCCATCGCGCTGTTCACGCTGGTAGAACCCCATTGCGATCATGCCGAGCAGCATGGCGCAACAAAAGACAAGTGCCTGCGCCCAGGTGTTTTCAGCGATAGCGCCGGTGCCGGTCTGCGGGAGCGCAAGCCCAAAGGAAACGCCCACATAGATCGAGACTAATAAGATCAGTGTCTCTGCGGCGCCCAGAAGAACCAGCGAGGTTGGGATGTAGTGCCTAAATATTCTTAACATGAAATCGTCCTATTTGGTCCATGTTGGTTTGTTGCTTTTTTTATTGATTTGGCGTCGCATGCCGCGCTTATCGGCGGCTGACGCATACCCTTTCTGTATTTAACTGGTGCAATGCATATGCCACACGCTTAAACCAAATGTGACGTAGCGCACATTTAGTTAAACGCCTAATTTTTTCTATGAATATCAAACAGATAGATATTGGAAAATGCGAATTTGCGAGACCAGAATGGCCAAACAGGTGTCTGCTCACCAAGTTCGTGAAATTATAGGGTAATTAGATGTCGTCACCTAACGACAAAATGTGACGTACAGCGCCGAACTGCAGGCCTCAATAATGGATTGCTAGGCGCGCTAGCCGAGGAATTCTTGCAGGGCCGAAATCAAAGTCTGCTTCTTTATTGGCTTTGTTAAGTGCGCGGTGCATCCCGCGGCCATACTTTTGTCTTGTTCTTCCTTGATGGCGTGGGCGGTAAGCGCAACGATCGGGACCGCCTTGCCAATTGCCTCTATCTTTTCGTAGTCCCGAATGGCCCGCGTGGCTGTATGCCCGTCCATCACCGGCATCTGTACGTCCATCAACACCAGATCGTACTGATTTTGCTTGACGAGCTTTAGTCCCTGCTCGCCGTCCTCGGCCTCATCGATCAGATAAGGTTCTTTTTTCAAATACGCTTTGATAAGTAGGCGATTGTCAGGATTATCTTCTACTAGCAGTATGCGTTTAGACCCGCTCACCTCGGTGGACGCTGTCGCCGCCTCAACGGGTGTTGGGCCAGAAGCTTGGTCCGTTTGTTGCGGCTGGCCCAATTGACTAATCGCTTGGTATAAATCTCCGCGTTTAATGGGCTTTACCAGATAACCGCCCAATCCCAACTCTTCTGAACGCGCCAAATCTTGTCCCAAATTCGAGGAACTAAGCATCATAAGCGTGCTGCTAGCGGCACCGAACTCGACAATTTTCGCCGCCACCTCGAATCCATCCATACCCGGCATTTGAACATCGCAAAGAATCAAATCAAAAATCGCCGTCGGCTGTTCATGATTCTCGAAGTAGGCGAGCGCGGATAAGCCATCGTGCGCTTCCGATACCTCGGCACCTACCGCAGATATCGTTTCCTTCAAAATCAAGCGATTGGTTTCATTATCATCAATGACCAGTATCTTCGCGCCGCTCAAATCAGGTATCGCTGACTGTATAGATGGCGCGAGCGAATCGATTTCCGTTTCAATCTCAAACTTAAACGTACTCCCCACGCCCTCTTCGCTTTCCACCCAAATCTTGCCATTCATTTTTTCAACGAGTTTCTGGGAAATCGTCAATCCAAGTCCGGTCCCACCATATTTCCTGGTGGTGGATGAATCCACTTGAGTGAAACTGCTAAAAATAGTCTCTAGTTTATCAGCCGGAATACCGATGCCCGTATCGGACACGGAAAATAACAACTTCGAGGTAGCCGACGATTTTTCAGCACACGACACGCGAACAACAATCTCACCGCTTTCGGTAAATTTAATCGCGTTACCGATCAGGTTTAAGATTATTTGGCGCAACCGGGAGGGATCACCCTTGACCATAGCGGGTACCGTGCGCCCAATATGCGAACTCAGCTCAATCCCCTTGGCGTCAGTTTTGAGTGCGTAGATTTCCGCTGACTGCTCGACGATTTCTCGAACATCGAAACTGATGTTTTCGAGAATCAGCTGACCGGCTTCAATTTTCGATAAATCCAAAATGTCGTTAACTAAACTTAAGAGCGCCTCGCCTGCATTTTTAAACACGCTGACGAACTTGATTTGGTCACCTGATAAGTCGGTGTCGGATAATAGTTCGGCCATGCCGATAATTGCGTTGAGTGGGGTGCGGATTTCATGACTCATG
>JBCCFA010000497.1:0-3229 GCA_039029975.1 Pseudomonadota bacterium | reverse complement strand
TTTTAATCTATGGTTATGCGCATCCTTCATTCACTACTTCTGAATGTGCACCAGCCGTTGAAGGCGACAAGAACCCTCATGCCCCAACAATACACAAGGTCGTGGAAGCTTATGTCCGGGCCCGGGCCGCGTCCGCGTTGTTGTCACGCCCGCTAAAAAGGAAAAAGTCCTCGCTTTCGAAGTGAACATCCGCACTTTCTACTAGGATTTTTTCCCATTGACTGACGTATGCTAGCAAAGGATTACAGTGGAGAAAAAGTAGAAATTTATTTTAAGGTTCAAGAAAATATTTTGTTATTAGAAGTCTGAGGCTTAGCAACACTTTCAAAGTTTTTTGCAAAGCACCAATTCAGCAAATAGTGCGTTGCAGCATACGCTAATCGATGTATCCAGAATCTTTCATTTCTTTTTCATCGACATACTCTTTTTTTACGAGCGCAATTCCTAAGGCCACCACGAATAAGACAACGAGGCTAATGAGTATCTTCACAAATACCTCAGCGCTCATTGGTGAGAACCACATTTGAACTAAAAACAAACCAGCAGCAGCGACGAACAGAACTAAACAAATGATTGAACCAAGTTTCATGCCTCTCTCCCCAGAATCACAACATAAGCTTCGCGGCTGAAGAACAACAGCATTCTACGGATATCTTTTTCCATCGTTTGTACTCGCCAACCTTCCGCAGCATTGGCATTTAAAAATTCGGTAAATCTAACCGGATTCACTTTGGACCCACCAAGCAACAACGAACCGATCATGCCTTCTTGATAAATAACGACTTTATATTCCATCACGCTCTCCACTAATTTTTAGATCGCCAGAAAAGCATTTAGTCAAGAGTTTGTCCACTGCCATTGCATGATTTCAAATTGCTTTTTATTAAGATTGCCAAGCCGAACAATAACCTCAGCTGCGGCTGATGCTCGACCATGTGTTTTGCGAATTTTAAGCGTTAAAACCGATGCCGAATAAGTGCCGGTGACAGTCATCGCATTGAGCATTGCGTCGTTTACGACTGCCGCTAATCCTGGGATTCGCGTTATCTCATAAACGTGTTGGAACGGCGCATTTTTAGCTTGATAGTTCTCAGCGATGTTATTTTCGCTACCGCCTTCTCTCGCGTCTTCATCTTTGTCTCTGAAATCAAGAATTCTTAGCGCATGTGTTTCGGCATCTGCAACGCCAAAGCTGTCGAAAAAATCAATTAGCTGCCCCGCTGTTGCTGAATTCAAATCAATCTTTAGGGCGTTGGTTTCAATGCTTAAACTAAAATCTTGCGCCGTAAGCCGTTGTACAAGGGCGTGTTCTCGCGCTCCTGCGATCAACGTATGAATGGTTTCATAGACGGCGCCTTCGACTGCGGCTTGTGCAATGACTTCATCTGAGTAGATTGTCGCCGACTGCACCGATAGCCGAGTGTCGCGGGCCAAGGTGATCACTAAACTGCTCAATAACAAAGTTAGCCACAGAACACTGACCAACACTAAACCCCGTTGCTCACCCGATAGTTTTCTTTGCTGAAAATTTTGCATCAAGTCGCTACTTAGCTCGAGTTGGCTCGACGCTTAGAGGCAGCAACAGCTATAGAAATCACCCACGTTTTTTGCTTGCCGTCCTGATCACCAAAGTCGATTTTAATCGCGGTTGGTAAGCGCTTATAATTGTCCCAAGAGTTCCGCCATTGTTTTCGTGTCGCTGAGTAATACCTGATCGTGCCATCTGATACACCACCGATAACCTCCACCGGCTTAACGGTGTCCAAGTCTATTTCTACTCCGGGTCGATAGATTTCGTGGTAAAAACTTAACTGTTGGGAGTCTTTTCCGGCATCATCGGTAAACTTAATTACCACTCGGTATAGGCCGCTCGTTGCCGTCGCACCAAAATGAGAAATCGGTGTGACAAATTCTGTCTTTTGCTCGTCGCCCTGAAAAACTAATAATTTTTCTCGCGTCGATTTTTCGCGCTCGAAAATTGGCACGAGCTGCTGCAACCTTCGTCGCACAAACCGTTGTGCCGCAAATTCGTCTGCTACGGTATTCTCGAATTCGATTCCCTGCCAATGCCGAAAAATTGTTGCGAGGCTTGGATAGCTGAGCGCGCTAATCAATCCCATTAAAACCAAAGAAATGAGTAGTTCGAGTAGTGATAGGCCTAGTTGGTTCGAGAAACGCGCCATCGCTACGCACCGACTATTCGCTTGGTGTTAAGAAAATACTGTTTATCTCGGCCGCGTTCTTGCCATGTTACAACGACGTTTATTTCGACTAACAAAGGTATGTCTTCCGCACTGCTAGTAAAAGCTGCTCGGCCTTGGGTGGCAATAGAAATAGACCACGAATATTTGTCGTCTATCTCCCCGCTTTGTTCGCCGGCGTTTAGTTTCAGGTCTGTACCCAATCGCGAAATAATATTGGCCGCGTGAGTCGCCGCCTCCACTTGATTGAGTATTGCTCTCTGTCGGCTCGAGTTGGCGCCAGCACTTTGCAGCAATGCGCTTAAAGCTACCGCTAGGATGGCGAAGGCCACTACTACTTCAAGCAGAATAACGCCCCGTTCGCGCTTGCCGTTTGCCGCTAATCGATTCAACTTACTTGTCCTGGACGATTTTTTCGGCACTTACTCTACCGGTCACTGGATTAACAAGAATTCGGAAAATCCGCTTGTCATTACCAATAAGAAATTCGCCACCGCTGCTTGTTCCGCTGGGGTAAAAATTAATTTGTAAGGCGGTTTCCTCTCCGATCGGCTCTCCATCTTGGGTAAATAAATGGATGAAGTTAGGTAACTTACTTACGGTAAGCGCATTACTGGCGGAATAAGATCGCATGGTGCTATCAAAACGAAAGTTAGTCATCACACGGTGTTGAATGGCAGAGGCACGGGCGTAACGCAGCAGACTGGTTATCGTTCTTGTGGTGGTATCAAGGGTGGAATTCTGATAGCCGCGATTCAGCGCAGGCGCAACTATTGCTGAGACCATGCCCAATAGGACAAGGACCAGCAAAACTTCTAAAAGTGTGAAACCCTGGCTTACAGATTTATCGCCAGCTTTCCAAATCGGCATTGTCATCCTCACCGCCGGCTTGTCCGTCCGCACCGAGAGACCAAATTTCGAAGGCCACAAACTCGCCGGGCGAGCGATACAGATACGGCTTTCCCCACGGATCATCGGGAATTTTTTGTTTCCTCAGGTACGGGCCGCTCCAATATTCTTGGTTAGGC
>JBCCFA010000496.1:0-3229 GCA_039029975.1 Pseudomonadota bacterium | reverse complement strand
CAGTAATTCGCGCGCCCTTTAAAGGCTTGGATTTGCCGAATTCGTTACGCATAGCAATCAAGCCTGGCATTTCTTGCTCAGCCAGTTCAATTTCCTTGCGGCCAAACGCGGCTAAAGACATATCGGCAACGACGTAGTCTTTCGCCTTCGGTTTGCTTTTGGCCGTGGTTCGCTTCGCCGAACTACGGCTAGGTGCGACGTTATCATTACTTTGAAGTGTCATAGGACATTCCTTAATCGATTAAAAAAATTTTGACCGTATACGACCCTACCTCGAATGAGGATCAGGTCAGCTTACACAGCCCCTTTTAGCGTGTCCGCAATATCTGTTTTTTCCCAAGAAAACCCGCCGTCCGAGTCGGCGTTTCGACCGAAGTGACCGTATGCGGCGGTGCGTTCATAGATCGGCCGGCTAAGCTGCAAGTGTTCACGAATTCCTCTAGGACTCAAGTCGACAACTTCCTGGAGGACATTTTCGAGCTTACTTTCATCTACTTGACCGGTCCCATGCGTATCCACGTACACCGACAACGGTTTCGACACACCAATCGCGTAAGACAATTGGATCGTACATTTTTCCGCGATCTCAGCAGCGACGACGTTCTTCGCCAAATAGCGTGCTGCATAAGCCGCGGAACGGTCTACCTTCGTTGGATCTTTGCCGGAAAAAGCGCCGCCACCATGAGGGGCCGCGCCGCCATAGGTATCGACAATAATTTTACGCCCCGTTAGACCCGCGTCGCCATCTGGGCCACCGATAACGAATCGTCCAGTAGGATTAACATAGAACTCCGCGTCGTCGCACATCCAACCGTCTGGTAATGCAGCGACCACGTAAGGCCGAACAATTTCGCGGACATCTTCCTGGCTTAGCGACTCGTCATGTTGAGTGGACACGACCACTGAGGTCGCGCGGACAGGTTGGCCGTTTTCATATTGCAAAGTCACCTGGGATTTCGCATCTGGGCCCAAACCTTTTTCCTTGCCGCTATGGCGCACGCTCGCCAAGTCATGGAGAATTCGATGCGAGTAATGGATTGGTGCCGGCATTAGCACGTCGGTTTCTGTGCAAGCATAACCAAACATAATGCCTTGGTCGCCAGCGCCCTCGTCTTTGTCACCCGCAGAATCGACACCTTGCGCAATATCGACAGATTGCTTGTGGACGTAGCAATCTACCTGCGCATTTTGCCAGTGGAAACCATCTTGCTCGTAGCCAATTGATTTCACCGCTGCACGCGCTAATTCGATCATTTTTTCGTTTGAAACCGAATCAGGCCCCCTCACTTCGCCGGCCATGGCTATCCGGTTAGTGGTGGTCATCGTCTCCACAGCAACGCGAGATAACGGATCTGCACCTAAAAAAGCATCCACGACGGCGTCAGAAATCCGATCGCAAACTTTATCCGGGTGCCCCTCAGAAACCGATTCGCTCGTAAACAGGTAATTATTTCGCAAGATTTATTCCTCTGTTGTTTGCAGGCATAACCGCCAATTATGGCAGAAAGACGCCAAATTCGCTGCCGGTAATCGTGAGTTTAAACGACTTCTAACACAATTTTTCCCATATGCTGGCTCGATTCCATCAAGGTATGCGCGGCGGCGGCCTCGGCTAAGGCAAACGTGCGGAAAATCGGTATTTTCAGTGCGCCACTTTCGACATGCGGCCACACCTCAGCTTGAACGGAATCGCGAATTTGCGTCTTCTTTTCAATCGATTGAGGCCTCAGGGTAGACCCGGTGACACACAATCGCTTCGTTAATATCGGGGCGAAATTAACATCCACTTTAGGACCCAGCAAAAACGCTATCATCGAATAGCGGCCATCTTCAGCGAGTGCTTTCACATTCTTCATTACATATGGTCCCGCCACCATATCAAATACGACATTAATAGCGCTTTCTCCTACGGCTTCGGTGAGAGTCGCGAGCCAATCGTTCGTTTTATAATTGATGGCGAGGTCGGCCCCAAGTGCGGTACAGAACTCGCATTTTTCGTCTGACCCTGCGGTCGTTGCTACCCAAGCGCCACTCAGTTTTGCGAGCTGAATGGCGGTTGCGCCGATACCGCTGCTGCCGCCGTGGATTAGCACACGTTCGCCGGCGGTCAAGCCAGCACGGGTGAACAAATTACTTTGAACAGTAAAACTGGTCTCCGCCACAGCAGCTGCCTCCGCGGTGCCAAGGGCCTCTGGCCAAGGCAAACAGTGGCCTTCATTTGCCACGCAATATTCAGCATATCCGCCGCCATGGGTTAGCGCGATTACGCGTTCACCGGTGCGCCATTGCGTGACGTTGGCTCCGCACTCAACAACTTCTCCCGCAATCTCTAGTCCCGGTAACGGGCTAGCACCGGGCGGCAGCGGATAAAGCCCTTGCCTTTGAAGACAATCTGGCCGATTGACCCCGGCTGCCGCGACTTTGATCAAGACCTCGTGAGCACTCGGTGTAGGCGTCGATACTTCGCTGAGCGTTAAAACCTCAGGCCCGCCGGGTTCGCTTATCGACATGGCTTTCATCAATGGCCTCCCACTCATGATATCGCCTCGTAGCGGCTCTGCAGGCTCTCATACACCTGCTGCTGAATATCCGTTGCACCTAAATTTACCATTTGCATCACTTCAACGAGATGAACGTTGTCCTCTTTACCGTTCCATATTTTTTCGTAGCTACCGTCTTTGTATCCATGATCCTGGCGGAAAAAGTTGAGGACGTTCTTGCCGACATAAGCTCGGTACAAATCATCAAATCCCCGATCGACTTGGCCGAGCAAGGCATGCACGCTATCGACCGCAAACGTTCTTTCACCCAGAGCCGCATTGGCGAGGTATTCAACCTCGGCCAAGAACGACCGCGTCGCGTGGGTCTCGTGCCAATCCTCCGCAATCTGAGCAGCGATCATCGGGAAGTCCCGCGTTGGTGTAATCCGCATGCTCAGGCCAAAATGCCAAATATCAACGATCTCAAGGACGACCTGTTCAATATCAGGCGTGGACGCTTTCCACCACTTCCAGCCGCCGTAGTGGTCCATGAGCTCAGCACACTCGATCCAAATCGCGCGGTACCACTCGCGGTCGCGTTCAATCCAGTCTTCGTCTACTTTCCGGTTCATCGCGTCCTGCATTTCGAGCATCGTCACGATTTTATTAGTCATTACGTTATCTTCCACCACTTTCGCTCCCACCTTTTCTATACTTCGCTTACACATCGTGCTGATTTGGCATGCTGT
>JBCCFA010000495.1:0-3234 GCA_039029975.1 Pseudomonadota bacterium | reverse complement strand
CAACACAGCATTGCTCCGCACCGTCCTCAAGGTCATCAAAAATGCGGGAGTCCTCCATGAAGCCATGAAGGATTGGTGCAAGAAAACAGCAGTGAATCGCACATGGGCCAATGCCCAACCTTTCTTCAAGACTGAGAACAAGGAACGTATTCGCCTTGCCACCACTTCCACATTGGGATGCAACGCAGCCAACGCTGCTAGCAACTGTACACCTGCTCTTACAAGCACTACCAATGCAGCCAGCACCCCTGGAACCATGCAAGATTGGTGCTACTGTTGGACACACGGACTCGCTATGAACCCCAACCATGCAAGTGCAACTTGCACCAACCCAGCCCCCGGTCACTGTGCCACTGCCACCCTTGACAACATGCAAGGAGGCAATGCAAAGATCCACCACAAGCAAGGAGAACAAGCAGTCGAGCTCCACACATCCGTTCATCTTAAAGTAATCAGTCATAGACTAGAATAGCGAGATAAGATCGGTTAAAAGATAAGGATTGGGCTATATTTAAACGAAGTGTTCAGGACAGGGTTCGGATGTGTTGAAAAAAGAAATATTACTCCTAGTTATATCGACCGGTGTTTTTTTGTCCTGCCCGACATCGGCAGAAATTTATAAATGGATTGATGAAAATGGTGAAGTTGTGTTCTCTGAGAGAAAACCTAACCGCAGCGAGGGTGAATTCGAGGAGGTGAAACCTCGTACGGCCCCGGCAAGCACCGCAGATGAGCCTAACGAGGATAACGCCGCAGAAGCGGAAACGACGCCAGAAGATAAGCCGCCGTTGACTACCGAACAAGAAAAACAGATAAAGGAACAAGCTGCGAAGGACGCAGAAATCGCTAAGCAAAATTGCGCCAGTGCGAAACGTCGACATATACAATTGCAACGACCGCGTATTAATCAGCTGTTGCCGGACGGCGGTCGCCGTTCAATGGGTGAGGACGAACGCCAGACCGAGATAGCTAATGCGGAGCAGGCAATGAGCGAGTGGTGTAAGTAGTAGTGCAACGGAGCAGTATGGCGTGCCTGGTTACCTAATTCAGACTCGCGTTATTATTTTCCGGGAGCGGATTGTATTGTGGCGGTGGCGGCCATTTGTAGGCTTGTTTTAGTACGTCTTTAATGAGAGCGCCGCGGTTCGTTTCTTTAAAGCTGCGTAATAGATCAATCAAAGTATCGCGCGCCTGAAGGCTGCCGAATAGTCCAAGCCCAGTTATCGCGCTTTGTGCAACATAAACATTATTACCGGCACTATGCGCTTTTAGAGTTGGTAGATCATCAGGGTGGCCGTTGAACCCCAGACCGATGATTGCCTGCGAACTACTCAACTGTTCTTCGTGCCCTACACAGCCTCTGATGTACTCCAAGTAAGTTTTAGTCTTAACGTTTTTTATACGACTTATGGTGCTCGCTAAAGCGACCCGCGCCGGCGCTTCACCGATTTCTTCCCACGCCAATTCAGGGTACTTCTCGCGTTCGATAGACCATAACCCGCTCAGTAATTTTAACACTCCCCGGTGCCAGCGCATCGCATAAAGTGCTTGCATAACATTGCTAAGAATCATCGGATCACGTTCGGTAAGCGCAATGCGAATTTCAGCTAACGACGCCTGGCCGCCAGCAATTTTCTCGTGCAGCTGTTGGTAATGCAACGAACCCGGTTGCGGCAGCGATTTCGCGGTAACTCCCTGTTGGGTCGCCTGCTCGGCAGTTTCTTTCGGGGAAGCTTCCGTCTCTGCGTTGGCCGCGAAGCTTGATTGAATTTGTAGCGCAACCCCGAAGGTTAGAAGGTAAAGTTTTAGGAAGCGCATTATCTGAGTCACCTTGAAATCTATGACTATCGTCCCCAGCAATCGTCTACGGTACCACTTCCACCTTCCCCACGCACACCCGCATTGGTAAGCGTTAGCGCCCCGCACTTGGCATCTGTAAAGCCGGACGGTGTTGCAGTTAGCGTGAATCTTTGATTGCTGTTGGTTACGCTTACGGACATATTATGGGATCCAGATTCGGTGCTAGCGTTGATGTTCGCGGCGGCGATAGTTGTGGGATATTGGTTATTATTCGAATAGGAACGTTCCATTCGAGCGGCCCCGTCGACCAAAGCGGCTTTAGCTTCTGCGCGCTTGGCGCGTCGGCCATATTCCTGGTAGCCGGGGTATCCAACGGACGCTAGTATTCCGACTATAACCACGACAATCATAACCTCCATCAACGTGAAGCCAGACATTTTTTGAATTCCCTTGATTCCACCATTTCCGATTTGTTTTAGCATCTTAGTAACCTTCAATTAAATGGGACCAAGCGGATTGCGGATGTGCAAACCGCTCGGGCCGTTGCATAGCCTGTCTGTTATTGCTGATTCCAATAGGTCTCGTAGCGTGGCGTTTCGGCGACCTTACCAAGGTTCTTTGCCGAGTCACCTGTACCTACAAGCACGGTTACCCCTTCGTTGGTGAACACAGCGATTGCGCCCGACGGGATACCTACCCCAACAATTTCCGATCGACCGCTGACTGGATTGTAGTCGGGATCATCCGTGTCCCAATCAATTGCTGCCCGCGTCGACAGGATATCCAGGTTATAAGCCTTACCGTTTCCTTCCACCGGATCACAAGGTTTATCAGGATCTTCTGTACCAGGCACGTAGGACGTGAAAATTAAGATTCCATTGTTTACGTCCGCCGAAGCAAGTACTTTTTCGCCGGCCGCTCCAGCCGCCGACAAGTCGATATACCAACCAAGTGAATCCCTGAACCCAAGGTCTCCGGATTCGGTATCGAAAAAGCTGTTTGTGACATCCTCCAGGTCGCCGTGATCAATTGGCCCGCTGTTCGACGTTGCAACTGTGATAGCACGAGGGTAATCATCAGCTATATTGTTGCCGTCGGAATCCGTCATACCAGTGATATTCGTATCTCTGAACCCATAGAAGCGGTCATTAACAAATTTGTCCGTTGGGTTGGCGCGGTTTCCGGTACCAAGCAGTATGTAATCGTACTCGCCGTTGGTCGCGTTTGAATACTCAGTGTCGAGTACTTGTACAACGGATGGCGGATAGAAGAAGCGTCGTTCGTTAACCGGTGGATTGCCGCCCGCGGTCGAAATCGAAGCTAACCTGCCGACAACAGTGTCACCCTTGGGAGACGTCCCAGAGGGGTCGATACCAGCTAAATCAACCCGCCATACGTGTCCACCGGTATCACCAACATAGAAACGATCGTCGT
>JBCCFA010000494.1:0-3244 GCA_039029975.1 Pseudomonadota bacterium | reverse complement strand
TTCACGACGCCGTTAGAATCAGAAGCTAAAGAAGTCCCGTTGGAGAAAATTCGCGCGCTCGTTGAGATTTTCCACAAAATTAAAAAAGACTACGTGGAAGAAGTAAGCGACGAGCAATTGCTCGAAGACGCAATGAAGGGGATGCTTGCCGGGCTCGACCCACATTCAAATTATCTCGACGGCAAGGCTTATCAAGGATTGCAGGAAGGCACGAGCGGCGAATTCGGCGGTCTCGGCATAGAGGTTGGCGCGGAAGACGGTTTTGTGAAAGTAATCGCGCCAATAGACGACACGCCCGCGCAACGAGCTGGCATTAAAGCCGGAGATTTAATCATTAGGTTAGACGATACGCCAGTGAAAGGGATCGGCTTGAATCAAGCAGTAAAACGCATGCGCGGTAAACCGGGCTCTGCCATAGAACTAACGGTAGTTCGAGACGGCGAGGAAAAACCAATCAAGATCACGATTATTCGTGACATCATAAAAATTCAAAGCGTCAAAAGCAGATACTTGGAACCTGGTTATTTATATTTGCGCGTATCTCATTTCCAATCACGAACCAGCGAAGATTTTAAGGCAGAGTTAGAAAAGCGCATCGCGGAAAATGGCAAGCCTTTAAACGGCGTGGTGCTTGATCTGCGCAACAATCCGGGCGGCATTCTCGGTGCCGCAGTAGCCGTTTCTGATGCGTTTTTAGACGAAGGTAAAATCGTCTACACGGAAGGTCGCGTCAAAGATTCGCAACTTGAATACAACGCCAAACCACCTGACCTCGCCGCTGGCGCACCAGTAGTGGTGCTAATCAACGAAGGATCGGCCTCCGCCTCCGAAATCGTGGCTGGGGCCTTGCAAGACCGACAACGGGCCGTAATCATGGGCCGACAATCGTTCGGAAAGGGTTCCGTGCAAACGATATTTCCGATGTATGACGAATCTGCACTCAAGTTAACCACAGCTCGCTACTACACTCCCGCCGGTCGTTCAATTCAAGCTTCCGGGATTGTGCCAGACATCATCATAGATAAGGTAAAGCTCTCGGCAATTCAAATTGCAGACGACAACGTGATCAAAGAAGCCAATTTAGACGGCCATTTAAACAATGAAGAAGGTTCTCTAGAAGGCGACGGCGACAAAAAAAGCGCCGATGATGACAAGTCTTCTCGTGAAACATTGGCCACTTCAGATTACGAATTGTACGAAGCGTTGAACTTGTTGAAAGGGATGGTCCTGCTTCAAGCCAGAACCAAAAGCTAACCAGCGTGCTGCAGCTTGTTAGGCCGACGGCGCTCTTGTGCGCGTTCTTGTGCGGCATCTATGGCGTCTCATTGCACGCGGACGGCTTTGCGACAACGGCCCCGCTTGACTCGCACGCCACCCCAGTGGTTGCCATCATTATCGATGACATTGGGTATCAAGGACGACTCGGCGAAGTGGCGGTCGCGCTCCCCGGTCCCTTCGCTTTGGCGATTATGCCCTACGCGCCACATTCCAACCGTTTAGCCGAACTCGCCACAGCAGCGCGAAAAAACATCATCCTACACTTGCCAATGGAAGCCTATTCGCGAAACCATTTGCTCGGTAAGGGCGCACTGTTGTCCGGTATGGAAGATTCAGAAATTCGGGCGACCTTGGCCAGAGCGCTTGCGTCACTACCGCAAGCGATCGGGATAAACAATCACATGGGTAGTTTATTTACCAGTCACCGACCCGCTATGGATGTTGTGATGGGTGCCATCGCCGCGCGCGGTGATCTGTTTTTCGTTGATAGCCGAACGTCCGGTCGATCGGCGGCTCGCCAAGCAGCTGATGCGGTTGGTGTAACGATGGTCGAACGCCATATATTCTTAGATAACGAACCTATTCGCGCTAGTATAAAAATCCAACTCGAACGCTTAGTAACGCACGCTAAACAATATGGTCGTGCGCTTGCAATTGGACATCCCTATCCAGCAACGCTCGCTATGCTTGAAGCGTGGCGACCCGACGATTTCGGCGTGGAACTCGTGTCCTTGGCGGAATATGTCGCGGCAGCGAACGCTCCAGCTGAAACTGCAAATAGCTTCCCAGCCGTTGCGATTAGCGCGCGCGAAACGCCGCAATAATAAACGTTACCCCCATTCCCCCAAGCAACCACACGCCCAGGGGTAAGGGCCCAAGTAATTTGGAAGTCTCGGCAGAAACGCCGTTTAGGACACCTGCCGCGATAATGAGACCGACTCCGACCACCGCGAAAGATAATCGTTTGTGCAGGCGTTGAATTTCCGAACGAATAGACTCCAACTGAGGATCGCTACTGCCGACCTGAATACGGCCTGATTTGATTTGATCAAGCACTTCAAAGGTTAAACCGGGTAATTCCGGTAAACGATCAATCCACAACGGCACGCTCTGCTTTGCCGAGCGCAAAATACTTCGAGCGCCGACGCGGTCCTTCATCCATTCTTCCAACACTGGTCGCGCTGATTTCCACAAATCGAGATCGGGATCCAGTTGGCGACCGATGCCTTCAACGTTGACTAAGGTTTTTTGCAGGAGCAGCAGCTGTGGCAAAATCTTCATATGGAATCGACGCGCTGTCTGGAACAATCTGAGCAATAAGGCACCCACAGAAATGTCTTTTACTGGCCGATCAAAAATCGGCTCACAAACTGTTCTAATAGCAAATTCGAATTCGTCTACGCGGGTATCTTTAGGTACCCAACCTGATTCGACGTGCAGTTCCGCCACGCGGCGGTAGTCTCGATCGAGGAAGGCGCTAAAGTTATCTGCCAAATAGTGTTGGTCGAATTCGCTAATTGAACCCATTATGCCGAAATCGACGGGCGCGAATTTCGTCGTCCCTCCATTGGCGCTAGGTAAAACAAACAGGTTTCCTGGATGGATATCCGCATGAAAAAAATGATCGCGAAAAACTTGCGTGAAAAATAACCGTACGCCGGCTTCGGCCAATTCATGTAAATCGACATTGGCGGCCCTCAGTGCATCTAAATCGTCCACCTGAATACCCTTGATCCGCTCCATCACGAGTACATTTTGGGTTGTCATTGACCAAATAATTTCCGGTACATGCACCAGATCGGAATCGGCGAAATTGCGCCGCAGCTGGGAGGCATTTGCGGCCTCTCTCATCATGTCCAGCTCATCCAAAATCGTTTTTTCTACCTCGGCGACGACACCGCTGGGTTTTAATCGTTGCCCCTCCGCTGAATAACGTTCGGCACCCGAGGCGAGAATATTCATCAAC
>JBCCFA010000493.1:0-3246 GCA_039029975.1 Pseudomonadota bacterium | reverse complement strand
ATCATACGCAGTACATACATGGATAACATAATAAGTGGCCAATCCTCAGAAACTAAATTATTGGAATATTTTCAAGAAGCAAAACAGCTGTTTTCGGAGACGTCAATGAGCCTGCTCCAAAGGTACAGCAATCATTCTGACTTTCTAGCACAGTCCCATCTGACGAAAAAGGGACACGATAGAGGCCATCCGCCTTAGGCTTGAAATGGGACCTATATTCTGATACAGTCAATTGTACTACTGGATCACTGATGTCTTCGACATTCTCAGGAACATTCCTGGCATTGCGGTCCAGGGAGGTGTCAGAACCAGCGGCAAGACAATTAGCATCCGTGGTTTTTCCGATAATGAGGACGTGCTTATTCAAATCGACGGTGTTAGTCAGAACTTTGAAAAGTATCGTTACGGCAGCGGGGTGGATATTGATCCGGAGCTGCTGAAAGAAATAGCTGTTTTCCGCGGCGGATCGTCTATCGCGCAGGCCTCCGGTTATTTGGGCGGCGTGGTGCAAATGGAAACCAAAGACGCGAGCGATTTCCTCAGTGAGTCCGAACAATTTGGGTCTGATTTTAAATCCGGCTACAACACGAATAACGATGGTAAGGTTTATGCGCTAACGAGTTATGGTCGCGCATTTGATCACTTCGATTTTCTAGCTAGCGCGACTAAACGCAACACTAATGATTACCAGCTCCCAGACGGCAGCCGCTTTCCAGACTCCGATGAGTCGCAGCTAAGTCTGCTGGGCAAAATGGAGATTGATTGGGGAGACCTGCACTTTACCGGCAGTCATCGTTATGGGGAAGATAGCGGACGAGAGCCGTTTGATATCACGGGCGGCGTAACGGGTATTGGTGGTGTCGTTCGGCGAGACACTAAAGAAAACGCCACTTCGTTACGCTTGCAATACGAACCCCTGACTTCGCTCATTGATATGGATACCTCGGTTGGGTACATCGAGAAAACTGTGCTGGATGGCCGGGAAGAATCTGCCGGCGGTGGCATTGACACGTTTGACTATCGTATTTGGACTATCTCAACCAGTAACAAAAGTGTGTTTGAATATTTTGGTTTAACGCACGAAATTCGCTACGGCTATCAATGGAATCGCGAACGCCGTACGACGTTTCGGGAAAACGCGGTTTTTAGTGGTTTTAATTTGGCGCAACCGTCGGGGGAAAAGCGTAATTGGGGGGTATACATCGACAATACGGTCAGCATTGCGGGGTTTGAATTCCACGCTGGCGCTCGACACGATAATTATGATGTCTACGCGAAGGATGATATTCGCTCGATTCTTGAAGCGCGCGGTGATGCGGATTTAATCAGCTTCTCAGAAACCACGCCCAGCTTAGGCGTTGAATATCACTGGAATTGGCTAGATATATTCTACAGCTATAGCGAAGGGTTTCGGGCACCCTTGCTAGACGAATACTTCGCGCTTTCCTCGCTGAGTCGTTGTTTCTATTTTGATGAATTTGATCGGCGGCCGGAGCCGCTGCCGGTGCCGGAAGTCGTGTTCCCTGACCTAATTGAATATCTTAGCTCGGGTCGCACGTTTGACGAGTGGGCAGCAGATCAGGAAGCAGCCACGGAGTTAGATCGCAACATAGAGGGGATAATTGCCCGACAGAACGAAGCAAATTTACAGGCATGGATAGCAAGTCCAACAGGTCAATTGAGCGCCAGTTGTGGGGACAATTATGAACCCGAGCAGGCAGCGAACCATGAAGTGGGTTTTGCAATTACTTTCGACGGGCTGATCAGCGACTCCGATAAGTTTTTTGGCAAATTTACCTATTACGACACGCGTGTAACAAATCTGATTGAATCGATTTATCAGGATGCCGTGACGCTAGAGGTTGATCAACCTGGCGTTGAGGTGAGAAAGGGTTATGAAATTGAGTTGCAATACGATCATCCCTATGTGTTCGCCGAATTGGCTGTATCGATACTTACCGGCTACGTGCAGTACAACTATTTCGATAACAACATCGACCCACGAGTCTCCCAAATCGCGACTGCTTCAGATAGAGGTAAATTCGAGTTAATTAATGTCCCCGCGAACACCATTAATTTCACTTTCGGCGGCCGCGTTCCAGATTGGCGCTTCGAATTTGGCCACATACTCCGTGCATATGATTCGCGTAATGTGTCAGTGGGAACGATAGTGGGCTGCGATGGGGGCCTATTCGTTGTGCCGACTTGTTTGTTGCGCGGCGAACAGAACGGATACATGACTTCCAACCTATTCGCCTCGTGGTTTCCGCATAATGCGCTTGAACTTAGACTGACCGTCGACAACTTATTAAACAAGGAATTCCAGTTATCCGGTTTCGGCGGCGGATTAGGCGCAATCGCGCCAGGTCGGGACGTGCGCCTGAGTTTTCGTGTTCAATATTAAGGAGTGGTAGCGCTGGATTGGGGTTGCAGCAAATTTTTAATCAGTACTTCGTCGCACCCCTAGAGCGCCGACCGCAAAGGGAAGCAGGAGCGCCAATGCCGGCGGCACAATCGGAACGGTCACCATCATTTCTGGTTCTGGCGGTGGCGGGTCCGGCAGATCGCCGCTAGCCCGGCCAATGTCTATTGCGATTTCCGCAAGGCTTAGGCTGGTCGCGGAAGCGTTAAAGTTGAACTCATAATCAAACCACGGCGCGATCATACCATTCGGTAGGTCCGATTCGATTTGCCAAAGATAAAGATACTGCGCTTCTTGACCTCCCATAGAGCTTCCGGAATCGCCCTGGAACAGTGTAAATTTGGCATCAAATGGTCGAGGCGACTCGTTGAACCCGCCCGTGGTGTTGGTCAATGTCACTGAACTATCGTCAATATCGGAACCAAATATCTTTACCTGCATACCAACGTTGAAAATGCCTTGTGTGCCCAAGAAATGTCCAGAACCCGCGTTTATATCGATCGTAAAATCCATAAAGTCGTAAAAGCTTTAAACGTTCTCTGTTGAGGTGATGAAAGCGCCGGGGTTACTGACGCTGAGGGTTGTGCTATCGACGTTATATGAACCGATGTCCGGTGATGAGTCTGATGTGAATGGATTACTCGGACCCGAAAGTCCTTCAAAAATATCCCAATGCAGATAAAGTGAATCACCGCTATTACGCGACCACCCACCCCAATCCGCCGTGCTCGGATCTTCGAAGGCAGCAAAGGTTTTGCCGACAGCAAAAACGCTTGTTAAGCACAGCGCAAGCTTAAGAGAATTGATTGATAATGCTTTCATAT
>JBCCFA010000492.1:0-3264 GCA_039029975.1 Pseudomonadota bacterium | reverse complement strand
TGCGGATACATCAGAATCGACCAATTGACCCTCGAAGTCTAGCGGGATTAAGTTGTTGGTATCGCCACTGACATCCGTCGCAGATATCGTGGGTACGTCGGCTACCCCAACGACGTTCACCTTGAGTGGACCGACGAAGGTTTTTTCCGCGCCATCGCTCTCAACAATTTTGATGCTGACATTCAGAGCAAAATTTTCATTGGAATGTAGCGGTGGGGTGACAGTAAGGTTGTCTAACTCGAGCGGCGAAAATTCATAGACACCTGGTGACACCTCGGTGCCGGCCGATAATACGGCGCCATCCGGTAAATTGCTTATTTGCGCACTCACGAGACTCTCAGAGCCGTCAATATCACCAGCTGTTTGAAATACATCGATCGCAATGGCGTTGTCTTCCAAGCCACTTGCCGATCTAAAAGCGTTCGGATTATCAACCACACCAACAACATGCAGCTTCACCGGTACCGTAATCGACGTGCTGTCACCATCATTCTCTGTCGATATCGCTTTTAAGCTGAGCGCGATATCGCCACTAAAATCGCGTGGCGGTGTAATGCTCACCTGTGCTAAATCAGCTGGCTCTAAAGACCAGGTGCCGTCGCCGTTGTAGACGCCGTGAGAGATCGTCATGCCCGGCTTCAAGCCACCGATAACGAACGAGATAGATTCGGAACCATCAACATCTTTTAGCGCCGCATCGAGATTGAGCTGAATGACGGAGTCTTCGTATCCGGTGACATCGTGTTGCGCTACGATGGGGACGTCAGCAACTCCCTTGACCGCTACCGGTAACGATTTGGTCGATCGCGACACGTCGCCATCGCTTTCTGTCACGACCGCTGTAATATCGAGGACAAAATCCTCATTGGAATCCATCGGCGGCACGATCGATAAATTACTCAGCTCAGCTTGCTGAACGATCCAGGTTCCGTTCGATTCAGTGCCGTGGGATAAAACTGCGCCAGACGGCACGTTAGCGATTTCAACGTGCAATGACTCAGAACCATCGGTGTCGAGCAGCTGCGTCCTTATGTCTAAGTTTATACTGTTATCTTCGTAACCGCTGGCGGGGCGTACCTCCCAATGCGGCGTATCAGCGACGCCGGCAACCTCAACCGAGAACGGCAATATCGTATGCGAGGTGTGGCCTTCGAGTTCCGTTGCAATAGCATCGAATTCCAATTCGATTGTCCCGCTAAAGTTAGGCGGCGGCGTGATTGAAAGATTCGCTAGGTCATCGGGTGCTAGTTGCCAGGTGCCATCACCCAGGTAGGTGCCGACAGACAGATTCGCGCCCGCGGGCACCCGATGGATTTGAATACTTAAGGATTCCGAGCCGTCTGTATCTAATAAAACAGCATCGGCTTTGATTACAATTGCCTGGTCTTCGAAACCGGCCGCGTCGATGATTTCTGCGGCCGGCGCGTCCGCCTGTGCTTGCACCTTGACCGGTATCGATTGCGTAGTCACCCGAGAAGCGCCGTTGGCTTCGAGGGCCGTTGCATGGATCTTCATCACGAAGTCGTCCGCATTATCGGCGCCAGGGGTTACCGTTAGGTTTTCTAAATCGCCAAGCGAAAGTCGCCAGCTACCGTCTTCAAGTTTGATCCCATGACTAAGTGCTGCATCGTCTGGAACCGCGCTGATAATAACTTCGTCCGCGATGGTCTCTGAACCGTCTTTATCGCGTAAAGCGACGCTAACGTTGATTTCGATCGCTTCATCTTCTTTGCCGACAGCGGTTTTTCGCGAGATTTTTAGCGTGTCCACCACGGCTTCGACATTCACCGTAAACGTATCGGCTTGCTGTGCGCTATCGCCGTCGTTCTCGGTGGCCACGGCCGTGATTTGAAGGTCGAACTCACCGCTAAAATGCGCGGGTGGTTTTATTTTTACCACGCTGAGTTGGTCGGTGCTTAAATGCCAGCTGCCGTCGTTTTGTAATTCGCCAACATCGAGTTTTGCGCCCTTGGGCACGTTGTCTACGACAAAGGTGAGCGTCTCAGATCCATCGGTGTCAGTTAAAGTGCTGTCCACGTCTAAGCGCACCCAGCGATCTTCTTTGCCGCTAATATCTTGGGCATCAATTATCGGTGTATCGGCAACGCCGGTAAGTGAGATGGGTAGCGAGAGCTGTGTTGACGCACTGGCGCCGGTATCCGTTTCAATGCTGGTTGCCGTAACGGATAACGAAAAATCTTCATTGCTATCGGGCGGCGGATTTAGTTGAAGCCCATCTAACTCGGCAGGCGTGAGGGTGTAACTGCCATCTCCATTCAGGACCCCTTGGTTTAAGCTAGCGCCCGCAGGTAATCCACTTATTGTCACCGGTCCAAGCGTTTCTGAACCATCGGTGTCAACAAGCGCTGGCGCAATGTTCAATCTCACTGCGTTATCTTCACTACCTTGTGCAGCAGTTACTGACACCAAAGGGTCGTCCGGCACCGGCGTGACGGTAATCGATAAGGTTTGATCAACGGTAACAACATCGCCATTGCTAGGCTCGGCGGAGATAGCCGCGACATTTATCGTGAACGGGTCGTGGCTGTGCGGCGGCGGCATAATTGTTAAATCAGTGAGCTCATTGGGTTCGAGAACCCAAGTCCCATTGTTCGAGAGTGTACCGGCAGATAGACTTGCCCCGGTTGGGAGTCCCGAAATTTCGATAGATAAGGTTTCTGTGGCATTCGAATGAGATAGCTCGGCATCAATTGTCAACGCTATCGGCGAATCTTCTAAACCGCTGGCGTTGTCTGCTTTGAGTGCGGCTGAATCTGCGACGGCGTTCAGGTCGATCGAAATCACTTTCGACACGGTTTCAGTTGACGAGGAATTTGCCTCGCGAGATTCTGCCACGACTGTTACATCGAAGTTTTCGTTGAAATTTGCCGGTAAGCTTAAATTGAGGTTATTCAAGTCTTCAGGTTGCAGTACCCAACTTCCATCCCCTTCGGGACTGCCATTACTCGGGGTTACGCCAGCGGGTAGACCGTCGAGATAAATAACTAAACTCTCCGAACCATCGCTATCCACTAAGTCACTGGATATTTGCAAGGGAATAATTGAATCCTCATCCGCGTGAATTGTTGCTTCGAATGAGCTACCGCCTAAGTTCGGTGCGTCAGCCACCGCCTCAACATCCACGGGTAGGACATGGAAGCAGGATGAAGATAGGGGAGGGGATGTTTAGATGAATCTGTCGCCTAATTGGTTGGCGGTCCCGATTGTCCTCCCCCTATTACTGGCTGCCATAGGCATTGGAAC
>JBCCFA010000491.1:0-3271 GCA_039029975.1 Pseudomonadota bacterium | reverse complement strand
CGGAGTTATTGCGCAAAGAATTAGGTCGCAAGAGTTATGAATGCTCACCAATTTCTATTGGCGCTAATACAGACGCTTATCAACCAAGTGAAAAGCGTCTGGGAATCACCCGCTCAATTATCGAAGTATTGTCCGAATGTGATCATCCGCTAACGATTATTTCCAAGTCATCGCTGGTTGAACGAGATTTGGATTTACTTTCGCCAATGACGAAAAAAAACCTGGTGCAAGTATTTATCTCTGTAACAACAATGGATCGTCAATTAGCGCGTCGAATGGAACCGCGTGCTGCAGCGCCTGAGCGTCGTATACAAACGATCAATACGCTCGCTGATGCTGGAATCCCGACGGGGGTTATGGTTGCGCCGATAATCCCTAGTTTAAACGACGCAGAAATCGAAAAGATATTAGAGCTGGCTACCGCTGCTGGGGCTCGGTTCGCGGGTTATGTGATGTTGCGCTTACCGCTCGAAGTTCGTGATTTATTTAAAGAATGGTTAGAAACGCATTATCCGCTGAAGTTTTCGCGCGTTATGGCAAACATCCAAGACGTGCGTGCCGGTAAAGAGAGTGACCCCCGGTTCGGTACGAGGATGCGAGGGACGGGACCTGTTGCAAACTTGATCAGGCAACGTTTCGATAAAAGTGTGCGAGAAAATAAGTTGAATATCGCGCGAGGACAATTAGATTCTTCTTTATTTAGGCCGCCAGAAAAAACGACTAATCAACTTTCGCTTTTCTAATCATTACCCGTGCCGATTTATTTTGTATTATCGGAACGAATGTGTATATCTCGCTGCGGAAAAGGAATTTCGATATCATTTTCTCGAAACAACCGGTCAATTTCGAAATTAATCTCGCTGCGAATAACATAACGCTTGCGAACGTCTCTAACAAAACAACGTAATTCGAAATCTAAGGAGCTGGAACCAAAAGCCTGAAATAAAACCACGGGTTCCGGTACCTGGAAAAAATTGTTTTTTTGGATCACTAATGGATGCTTCTCTGCAATCCCTAACAGAATGTCTTTCACTTTCTGCGTATCAGTCCCATAGGCCACGCCAACTTCGACAATCACACGCCCAAACGCATTACTCAAGGTCCAGTTCGTGACCTGGGAAGAGATAAACTCCGAATTTGGCACAACCACGTCTGACCGGTCCCAGGTTTCGATTTCAGTGGATCGTACGCGAATGTTTTTTACAAATCCTTCCGTTCCGCCAACTACGACCCAATCGCCGCGACGGATCGGTCGTTCAAATAACAGGATAATTCCCGATACAAAATTGTTGACGATGTTCTGTAAACCGAAACCAATCCCGACCGATAGTGCACCGGCTACAATGGCAAAATTCTGAAAACTAATGCCCGCCAAAGACAGGCCAATTAACAGCGCAACAAGAAAGCCCATGTAACCTGTCAGGGTGACCAATGTCTCGCGGGCGCTCGGCTCCAGGCGGCTGAGCAACATAGATTGAGAGCTGAGTCTTGATTTCACCACTCGTGACAGTAGGAGAATTGTGCCGAAGAACAAGATGCCGACCGCGATTTTCAACGGCACAACGGTGAAGTCGCCGATTTGAAACCCATCAAAGAAATATCGGCGCAGCAACACAAACCCGGTGACAGAAAGCCCCCAGCCGCGCAACAAAATAATCACGACTAGTGACCACACAAATCCGATGGCGATTAAGCGAAACCAAATTAACCCAGGCACGTGTTCGCCGTCGCGAATGGCAAGTCGCTTTCGAAATGCTTGATGCCATCGTCTGGTGCCCAAATCTAAGCCATCGAACACCTCGCGGGTAAATTGTCCGAGTAGCCATAAAATAAAGCCGGCTAGCGACGTCCCCAATGCACCGAACAATATGTACTGGCAAAAATTCCGATAGCCCAACCAAGCAGAAATTAGCGCGACAACGAACAAAGCCGAAATCAGATGGCAAACGAATCGACTAAATTGCGTAATGACTCTTGCCCGCGAGAGCATGAACAAAAATATTAGCGCGTTTATGCAGAACAGTGTGATGGCGCCGAGCTGCGCGGCCTCGACGATCTCTGCAGAAATTTCCTGCTCCCGCAAGAATAAGTAAAAAATGCCGCCGACAGTTGAAAGCGTAACCAAGCTGCGCAAACTGCGGGTCATCGGGATTGCGAGTTGGCGTCGTAGCGTTAAAATCCGCGCATAACCTTCCCTGGGTGCTAGTAAAAAGCTGATCAGCGCAAGCGACAAAACGTAGCCTGTTAATATGAAAATTAACTGACTAAGGTTACTGAAATTCGCGTGATTGTATTCTGAGAAAAGTAAAAAAATACTGATGCTCAATAAGGGCACCGCCCACATCGCATAACGTTCGCTAACGCGCGTGTAAGCTTCGCTGAAATTGATTTTCTGAACCGTGGTATCGTAGCTTGCAATACGTGTATTCAAGCGTGATCGATACCAAATGGCGCCCATTATCCCGATAAGCAAGGCGGGGATGAGCTTAACAAGATCGCCGCGAAGGCTTTTCAGCCGCTTTAAAACACTGAGCGTTTGAATGTAGACCTCGCGCAAATATTTTGCCGGGTTACCTACAACCTCCATTGCTGTGGTGAATCCGTCTTTCTCTTTGAACTGCATCTCAGAGATCAGGCGACGATTCTGAATATCGGTCAAGGTTTTTATAAGGTCACCAACTCTTTGCTCGAGCAGTTGGCAATCAACCAGCTTTTTGGTGGCGTCCGCTTGTTCTTTTTTCGATTCAAGCAACGCCCGCTCCGTGTCTCTTTGTAACTTCGCGTCAAGTTCTTCTACGTTGTTTTCTATCGATTGAATTTGGGCAGTTTTTTCGTCGAGCGAGTTTTTTGTAGATTGAACGCATCGGGTTATCGCCGATCGAAAGCGTGTGAGCGTGGATATTTCGTCAACAATTTCCTCGTCGCTTGGTTCCGTTTTACGCAACACACGCTCAATATCGAGCGCATACGTGCGAATCTCCGTAAGGCTGGCTTCCTCTGGATCAGCTGCAAGCGCGCCGCTCACGCCGAACGCAAAACAAAGCCATATGAAGAGAAATACTCGTTGTTTCCGCATGTTTGTTAGATGAAGCAAGCTCGCCTAAATTGAGTGCTTTTTGCCACGAGTCCTTACAGTAATACATTAGATTTATTCACTAAGGCTGTTACAGCTAGCCTTGGCGGAGACAATAATGACACAATAAAGTAGACAAAGCGCGTTATTCCCAGACGACCATTACCAGTGTTTAATTGCTAGCTCGGTTGCTAAATG
>JBCCFA010000490.1:0-3273 GCA_039029975.1 Pseudomonadota bacterium | reverse complement strand
TGTGTCATGCCCTGTGCCGGCGCTGACGGTTTTTTCGTGATGCGCGAAGAGATGGCGGGGGAGCTTGGTATCAAAGGCGTATCAATTGGCTCGGCATTCGAATGTTTTAAAGCGTTTCCTGACGATCCTATCCAACTGCGCTCGGGTTGGAGTACA
Organism: Pseudomonadota bacterium; assembly: GCA_039029975.1. GTDB lineage: Bacteria > Pseudomonadota > Gammaproteobacteria > JBCCFA01. Next base: position 3,117 of record JBCCFA010000490.1, on the reverse strand, counting down.
TATGGAGAGGACCTACTCCAGGAAGCGGGTTTAACGCATCAACAAATTGATTTGTTTGAAAGCTATGATGATTATCCCGTTGTCGTGATGCTGCAGCTCGAAGGAATGGGATTTTGTGAACCGGGACAAGCTGCGGCGTTTCTGCAAGAAAACTCGATGAAGTTCGATGGTAAGGGTCTTCCTCACAACACTAACGGTGGCCAATTGTCGGTTGGTCAGGCCGGCGCGGCTGGCGGATTCTTAGGCATTGTCGAAGCGCTCCGCCAATTACTCGGGGAGGCTGGCGCCAATCAGGTTGACTCAGCTCGTCATGCCTTAGTCACGGGATTTGGGATGGTAAATTATGACCGCGGTATCTGTTCGGCCGCCGCGATTTTGAAGCGATGTTAATTACCTCATGAGAGCGCGTAGCAACCCCGGCAATGAATTAACCCAAAAGTTGGCGTCCGGTCAGTTGGTCGTACAAATTTGCCAGAACTGCGGTCGCTGGCAGTACCCGCCCGCTGAGCGATGCCAGGCCTGTTTGAGCGATGATTTGCGTTGGACTGAGGAGCAGATCCAGGGCACTGTGGTCGCTTCGGCAAAGATTCACAAAAGCTATGCGGATGACTTCCCCGAAGGAGAGGAATGGTGGGTTGCTTCTGTCGAGATTAAACCGGGCGCCATTTGTTACGCACATGTTCTGTCTGCGCATGAAGCAGGCGCAAAAGTGAAACTGGTGGCTTTGCGAGATAACTTAGGTGATGGCGTACTGGGTGCGATTCAATCAGCAGGCGATGTTGAACGCCTGCAGGCGAAATTCTCTAAGGGTTCGAGATGAGCGATGAAATCGTCGTCATTACCGGCGGCAGTTCCGGCATCGGCTTGGCGCTTGTTAAGCAATTGCTGGAACAAAACTACCGTGTGATTAATCTAGCACGTCGCGCCGTGCCTATTGACGACGAGCGAATCAAAAATTTTGAACTCGACTTAACCGATCGACAACGACTTGCCGAAGTATGCAGCGAATTGCAGCACGACCGTGCCTATGCATTTGTGCACAACGCCGGTGTCATTCGGCCAGATTTGGTGGAAGACGTTGCACTAAGCGATTTGGATATGCTCAATCAGTTACATCTGGGCGCGGCAATCCAGATCGGGCAAGCTTTGATTCCGACGATGAAAAGCGCGCGCCGCGGCCGCATTGTTTTAACTTCTTCACGCGCATCAGTGGGAATGAAAACCCGGACCAGTTATGCCGCCACAAAGGCTGGCCAAATTGCTTTAGCAAAAACTTGGGCGCTGGAATTGGGCGAGTTTGGGATCACGGTAAACACTGTAGCGCCCGGCCCCATCAAGGCAACCGAGATGTTTCACGAAGTGGTGCCTGAAGATTCGCCACAGCTTGATAGCATGGCGGCCAAGATTCCAGTTGGGCGGCTAGGCGAACCTGATGACGTGGCCCACGCGGTGTTGTTTTTCTTGGATTCACGCAGTAGTTTCGTCACGGGGCAAAATCTCTTCGTTTGCGGTGGGACCAGTATTGAGTCTGGCTGAAGTAACTTTGCGCTCGTCCGAATCATCGGCGAATAATACGTGCGAACTATGCGGTCGCGCAGCAGCCTTGAGTTTTCATCACTTAATACCGCGCAAAGTACATCGGCGTAAGCGCTTCAAAAAGCAATATACGAAAGAGCAGCTCGCACGGGGTATTAAAATATGTCAACTTTGTCATCGCGGTATCCATCGCTTATATGACGAAATGACATTGGCAAAGAGCTATAACAGTAAAGAAAAGTTGTTAGCTGATGCAGAGATTAGCAAACATGTCATGTGGGTAAAAAAACAAAAACGCGGGCTTAAATAATTTCAGTGGATAACGAGAAAATCCCCAAATTTCGGCCGCCATCCCGTTTCGAACACTGGTTCAATGCTGGCGCTGCCTTGCTCGCACGCTTCGGAATTAGCTTTCCTGATGGCTATCAGTTGCTGGTTCGAGGCCGTAAGAGCGGCAAGATTTATTCCGTTGCAGTGACAGTACCCGATATCGACAACAAAAAGTACTTGGTTGCGCCGCGTGGTGAAACGCAGTGGGTTCGCAACGCGCGAGCTGCCGGCAAAATCACCCTAAAAAAAGGCGCTGAAGAAAACGTTTTTTTGATCGGGGAACTCTCGGGACAAGAAAAGCATATGGTGTTAGCGACGTACTTATCGCGTTATCGGAAAGCGGTGCAGCGATATTTTTCGTTGCCTGCAGGCTCGGAACCCGCGGCATTTGAAGGTATCTCGGACGCTTATCCTGTATTTTTACTGACCCCGGAAGAAAGCGAATGATTACGGCAGCCACGACTTTCTTCTCTGTGAATTACTAACGTGTTTGGCCCGACCTAATGGCAATCGCTACGGCCTAACATCAATATTCATGCAAGGGTCAGACACAACGCTACCATTGGCGAATGCCGGCGAGCAGATATTGCAAACCGGGACCTTTTCGGTATGGCAAGATGAGCGTTTTCGGTGGCTGCAAGAGGGTGATGCGATTCAGTCCGTGATGTTGCTATCGAATCCATCGGCGCTGGTTTTACCAACACACCAATTAATGTTTCTTGCGTTTGCGTTGGTTGAAAGTCCATTGGAAGTGCTCAATCTTGGTTTTGGTTTGGGTGCCATTGAGCGAAAAATATTCCAGGATTTTCCGCGCTCTAGATGCACGTCTGTAGATATTTCAGAACTCTTGGTGAATTTGGCCAAGGAGAAATTTTTCGTTCCGAGTTCGCATGACGTCAAGATATGTCCTGCCGAAGAGTTTTTGGTCTCAGTAAATCAGCAGTTTGATATTGTCTTTATCGATTTATTCGTTAAGGGCAAAACAGCGGAAATCTTAGCCGAAGAAAAATTCTATCGTTTGCTGTCACAATGCGTGAACGATTGTGCTTTCGTCGCATTAAATATTATCCCTGATGATGAAAACGAGTTGCTAACCGTGTTGCTACCGCTTCGAAAGTATTTTCCGAGCGTTGCTATGGCCACGGTCGAGAATCGAAGCAATATAATAATTTTGGCTAGCAAAAAATCATCATTTGATTTAGCTTCAGGACAAATGGGAAAACCTGGTATCGCTCGGCAACTGGCACGATT